>CAYQRR010000006.1:0-24339 GCA_964419635.1 uncultured Chitinophaga sp.
GCTGGGTTTCAGGGCCTTGGCTATTTCTATCACCGAGTTGTCGTAAAAGTATAAGCCGGGCACCGCATAGTTGCTCTTGGGTGCTTTCGGTTTTTCTTCAATAGAAATGGCCGTTCCCTTTTTATCAAACTCTACCACACCATAGCGCTCCGGGTCCGACACGTGGTAGGCAAACACCACACCGCCCTCGGGGTTGGCATTGGCTTTCAGCAAGGCGTCTAATCCCGAGCCGTAAAAAATATTATCGCCCAGTATCAGCGCGGCCTTATCGTTACCTATAAAGTCGGCACCCAATACAAACGCCTGCGCCAGACCATTGGGCACTTCCTGCACCTGATACGAAAAAGAACATCCGAATTTTTTGCCATCGCCCAGCAGCCGTTCAAAGTTCGGCAAATCGGTAGGGGTGGATATGATGAGAATTTCATGAATACCGGCTTTCATTAACACCGTAAGCGGATAATAAATCATCGGTTTATCGTAAATCGGCATTATCTGCTTGCTGATAGCATACGTAATGGGATAAAGACGGGTGCCGCTTCCTCCGGCCAGTATAATTCCTTTCATGGTGAAATTGGTTTAGGGCAAATAAAAGATTTCTGCTGCATTCTGAAACGAAAAAACGCGATAGGAGCTATCGCGTTTCTCAGTTGGCTTACCGGATGCCGTTCAGCTTATCGCTTACTTCGGCTATCTTCTTTTTCTGTTTTTCGATATCGGCCAGCTTCAGGTTCTGCTTCTCTTTAGCATCGGCAATAGCGCGCTCGGCATCGCGGATTTCTGCATTCATTTTGGTAATAGACTTGGCTTCCGTTTCGTTGCCTTTCTGCAGGCTCTTCTTGCTGTTCTCCAGTTCTTTCAATGTTTTTTTAGCGCCCTGGTTGGCATTTTTGTCTGCCGAGGTTTTCTCCACCATTTCTTTCTGGCTGCTGATTTTGTACGAAACGGTTTGTATATCGGCATTGCCGGTGGCTATGTTATCGTTGGCCCGCTGAATGGCACGTTTGTTCTCGTCTATTTTTTTGGCGGCCTTGTCTTCTTCTTTAATCAGGTTATCCAAATCTTTCTCCAGTACTTTGAGTGCTCCTTCCTCTTTTTTCAGCTCGGCTTTCACCACATCGCGATACGCCTCCAGTGCAAAATCGCGAACAAACTTTTGGGTGGCCAGGTCCTGGTCGTTGTTCCGCTCGCGCGATACAAAAACACTATCGCTCAGCATAAACCAAGCCGTGATGCGCACAAATCCGGGAATATCCACCAGCTTACTGAAAATGGTCAAGGGAGCCGGAGCAATATTGGGGTTCACGGCACCGGCCAGCACCAGCTCGCCACTCACCAGTTCCACTTTGGCTTTGCTGCCGCTGGCAATATGCTTTTGCCAGCTTTTATCTATGTCCTTGAGCGTGGCTCCCGGAATATCTATTTGAAACGAGGGGTAAGTACCTTTAGAAAAACTTCTGGGGGCTTCCTCTACGGGCAGCACCACCGATTGGGCCGAGATGCACAGAGATAAAAACAGTGCAAGGGGCAGCATCACTAATCGAATCATGAATCAGAATTTTGGTTTGTAAATACAAGGCCGAAAATAGATAAGTATCAGCCTTTTGAAAAAATCCAACGGAGAATTTCAATGAACTTCACCTTTTTACCATACATCAGAATACCGGTTCGGTAAATGCGGGCCGCTATAAAGGTGGTGAACACAAATCCGGCTATCAGTAACAGCAGCGACAAAGCCACCTTCCACACCGGCTGATGAAAGGGCAGCAGCGCGCTCATCACAATCGGAGATGAAAAGGGAATCAGCGATGCCCACAAACCCAAACTGCTATCGGGATTGTTGACCACATTCATGGCAATGAAAATGGAAATGATAATGGGCAGCGTGATAGGTATCATCAGCGACTGCTGGTCGCTGTCCTCGCCCATGGCGGCACCCACCGCAGCAAACAAGGAGCCATAGAGCAGAAAACCACCCAAAAAGTAAAGCGGAAAAAGAAGGATGATTTGTGTAAACGGCAGCTCGCGCAGACTATACACCATAGCCTGCACCGATTCCGGATCCATTTCGGGGCCGCTGCTTTGCATCGTGGCTGCAGAAGGACTATCGGCCATGGTAATGCCGAGCAAGGGCAGCACAAAAATATTGACAAAAAACGTGAGCAAAATCCACAGCACAAACTGCGTGAGGCCCACAGCACCCACCCCCAATATTTTGCCCATGAGCAATTGAAAAGGCTTGACCGAAGACGTGAGCACCTCTACAATCCGGTTTGTTTTTTCTTCCTGCACGCCTTTCATAATCATGGTGCCGTAAAAGAACAGCGATATGTAAATAGAAAAACCCATTACCATACCCGCAATGCCGGCTGCCAGGCCATAGCCGCTCTTTTCTTCTGCATTTTTAAGCGATATGTATTGCAGCTTTACCGTTTGTTCCAGCTGAGCCTGCAGCGTATCGCTGATGTTCAATTGCTGCATGCGTATTTTGTGCAGCACCTCGGTAAATCGCGCGTTTACAAACTGCTGCCGGGCCATCCCCGGACGCTCCACATGCATATACACCATGGCAGGATTTTGGGGCGACTCTACCTGAAAAGCCGCGGGTATGTGTATCACTGCACTGTAGCGGGCTTCGTCTTCTTTGGCAGCTGAGAGCGATGCGGCCAGCGAATCAAAGTTTTCGCGAACCACAAAAAAATGAACCGAACCATCTTCGGCATCGGCCAGGTTATGGTCCTGAAAGTAGGCATTAAAAATGCCGCTGTCGTCTATCACCGCCACGTTGGTGTTGCCGGTGTTCAGCGTGCTGATAGCCACCGAGGCCACCATCAGCAATAAAAAACCCACCGGGGCCAGCAAGGTGGTCAGCAAAAAGGCCGGCCGCTTGACGCGGGTGATATATTCTCGTTGAATGATAATCCAGATTTTATTCATGGGGCGGTCAGTTTGATGAATGTACCTGGCGGATAAATATTTCGTTGATGGAGGGCAGTATCTCGTTAAAGGAGGTGACCTCCAGATTCTTTTCTATAAAAAGCTGCAACAGTTCGTTCCCCCGGTGGCCGGCAGCAAAGCGCACCGTCAGCGATTGACTATCGGCCGACACCACCTCCAGCTTTTGGAGCATATCGGGCTGTAGCGTGCCCTGGTAAGTGATGCGAAACAAGTGTTCCTTGAATCGCTGTTTCAATTCCTTCACGCTTCCCTCCAAAATTTTGCGGCCCTTATTCACCAGCACTATTTCATTACAAATTTCCTCCACCTGCTCCATGCGGTGCGTAGAAAAAATAATGGTTTTGCCGGTTCGGCTGAGCGCAAATATTTCCTCTTCAATCAACTTGGAGTTAATAGGGTCCAGGCCCGAGAAGGGTTCATCTAATATCAACAAATCGGGGTCGTGGATGACGGTGGCTATAAACTGCACCTTCTGGCTCATGCCCTTCGAAAGCTCCTCTATGCTTTTGTGGTACCAGTCTTCTATCGCAAATTTTTGGAGCCAGTGATTCACCTTCGCCTGCGCCTCTGCTTTGCGGAGTCCCTTTAAGCGCGCCAGATAAATAAGATGCTCGCCCACCTTCATTTTTTTATACAGTCCGCGCTCCTCGGGCATGTAGCCAATGCGCTCGGTGTGTTTTTCGGCCAGGGGTTCGCCATTAAATAAAATGTGCCCCGCATCCGGATACAGAATGCGCGTAATCATGCGGATGAGGGTGGTTTTGCCGGCACCATTGGGGCCCAGCAAACCAAATATTTTGCCCGCGGGGATATCAAAACTGACATCATCGCTGGCGGTGTAGCTTCCGTATTGTTTTACAATATGCTGCAGAGAAAGCAAAGACATGGTGGGCGCTTAGTAGAGGATGGTTTTGGCAATACCGGTACGGTTGCCGGCACTTAATTTAACCAGATAAAAGCCGGGCGAAGACAGCGCCACATCCTGCTGCGGTTGTGTGGTGCTTACACTTTTTACCAGCCTGCCGCTGCCATCCCATACCTCAATGCTTACAGAAGAATTGAACACTTCTGCGCACAACAAGGTAATAACGCCCTCCTGTTTCTGCACCACCGAAAAAGCAAGATTACCCCTGGCTACATCTGAAATGCCGGTGCCGCAACCCGGGTCATACGCCTTGCCCGGTGAGCCACCCAGGCAACCCGCCTGCCAGTTATCGCCATCGTTCATTATTCCGTTTTCATTCATCAGTTCCATGGTGTAGCCCTGTCCGTCTGCGGCTGCGGGCCAGGGTGCTTTATCGTTAAACACTAACGAAAACTGAATGCGGCCTGTCTGCGCGTTGTAAAGTCTGATTCTGTCACCGGCATTGCTCAGGTGAAAATCCAGTTCACCTACCCAGTTGCTTACATTCGGGAAAGTGCTTTTGAAAAAAGCCGTATCGCTCGATGCCACCAGATAACCATTGGCCGGCAGCACCGTGCCTGCCGGAAACACATACACATTGGTATCGTAGCGGTCTTTCAGTTCCCAGTTGCTGAGGTCGATGGGCGATGCAGTAGTGTTGTGCAGTTCCACCCAGTCGCCCGAGTTGATTTGCAGCACAGAGTTGTAGTTGATTTCTGAAAACACAACAGGGTCGTTGCAGGGCGTGTAAGCCGCTCCGGGCGAACCGCCCATGCAGCCGGCAAACCAATTGGCCGGGTCTTGAGGGTCGGCACCGGAGGTGCGGAGCGTGAGCGTGCGGCCCATGCCATCGGCTGTTTTCTGCCACGGTGAACTGTCCCAGTAAGCCACGTTGTATACCACGCTGCCGTTGTTGTCGTAGAGGGTGATGGTATCGGAAGTATTGCTGAGGCCAAACTGAAACTCACCAATGAATGGCACACCGGGGTGAATGTTTTTGAACTTGGCCGAATCGTCCACCACCACCAGGTAGCCCCCGGCCGCTATGCTCTGGTTAAGCGGAAAGTTGAAAATATTGAACGGGTTGGCATCTGTAAACTGCCACGAGGTAAGGTTTAAAGCAGTGTTGCCTCTGTTGTGAAACTCCACCCAGTTGCCCGAGTTTAAGGTGCTGTCGTTATTGTAATTGATTTCTGAAATTTCTATCTGCGCGTTTGTAACCAGCGCGCAACCCATCAGCAATGCAGGAAGTAAAAAATAAGCTTTCATGAAACGTTAAGTATTTATTACCAACGAAAGTATGAAAAGCGGGTGCTTATTCTGCGAAAAAAAGGGAGAGCGGGTAAAAAAAGAGGAGAGTAATGTTATTGCTTACAGGCCGTTTACTTTACCTGCTTAATCTGTTCCGTTAGATGAGGGCACCAACCGGCAAGAAAAAACAGTCATCGGCAGGCATCCTTACCTCCCGCTCTCCAACATGATGGCCCATTAGGCCATCCACCCGACAAATAAATATATCCACCCGCAAAGTATTTATACCAGCCCGCTAATTATTATAATATATCCAATATTATTAGTTACCTGCTCTATAATTATTATTACCAGCCCGATAGTTTTTATTAACTATACAATAGTATATATAACATATACGATAATATTTATGACCAGCCCGATTAAATACTATAACCATACATATAAAATGCATATCAGCCCGCATGTATTTATGTTTTTACATTATCGGGCGGTTCAGTATATTTATAGTAGGTTTCATATTTATATATGAAAATACGCTACTAATCATTGAATGTATGGATAAAACTACCGAAAGTGCCATCAACAAGCCCGAAAAGAAGAAATACGGCAATGCCGGTCGCATTGAAAAAGCCGGAGAAACCATCTCCTTTGCCGACTTTGTAGCCAATGGCCGCGTATGGATAAAACTTTTTCGCGACAACCTGGCCAATTTTGCCGCCCTTGACCCTGAGTTGAATGCCGCTTTTGCCAACGACTGGGAAGCCGCCAACGAGGCCCTGGCCTTGTTTGAAACAGACGAAACCCAGCGCGATGAAATTGCCTACCGCACCAGCGAACTGCTGAAAACCCATCAGCCCGTGCTCCGGCTGCTGGATGACCTGGACTACTACACCGGCAAGGCCTTCCCCACCGACCCCCGCAAGGTGGACGAGCTGGGCATTAAGCTGATGCGCAGAGATGCCGGCAGCACCCAACTAAAGTTTGTGCTCTGGGGCTACACCGCCCTGCGCGTAGCCACCGACTATCAGCCGCAGTTGACAGCCGCGGGGCTACCCTTGGCCTGGTATACCGATTTTGATACAGCTTTGGGGGTTTGTGGCGAGGCAGAGCTGGAGCAGGAGTATGCCAAGCGGCAGCGCATCCGCAAAACCACGGAGCGCGTGATGCAGTTTAACGCCCTCCACAAAACCTGGCAGCGAGTCAATAAAGCCGCTAAGGTTATCTACAGAACCAAACCTGAAATGGAAAAACTGTGGTATTGGAAATGAGGTGAAAGGCGAAAGCAGTTCAGGATGTTTGTATCTCTCCTGTCGGCAGTTGACTTCACCTGCCTTAACAGTACCGTATGGTGAGGACACCAACCGGTAAAAAAAAGTAAAAGAGAAGCGTACGCTTAATCTCCGAAAAAGTCTTTCACCTTATCAAAAAAGCCGCGTTCGTGCTTTTCGCCCGGTTTGGGTTTAAAGTTTTCGCTGTTGCGCAGTTTTTCGAGCAATGCTTTTTCGTCTGATGAAATGGTGGAGGGGGTATATACATGAATCAAAATCAACTGGTCGCCTTTGCCGTAGCTATTCACGGCAGGCAATCCTTTGCCGGTAAGCTTAAATATTTTTCCGGCCTGTGTGCCGGGCAGTATGGTAAACTTGGCTTTGCCGTCAATGGTGGGCACTTCTACTTTGGCCCCCAGCACGGCATCCATAAAGCTGATGTGGAGGTTATAAATCACATTCTGTCCGTCTACCTCCAGCTCCGGATTTTGCTCCACTTCAATCAGGATAATTAAATCGCCTGCCGGGCCACCCTGCTCGCCTGCGTTTCCTTTGCCGCTCATGGATAGCTGCATGCCATCCTGCACCCCGGCCGGAATATCCACGGTCAGGCTTTCATCGCCATAGGATACCCCCAGGCCATTGCAGGTGACACACTTCTTGGTGATTTGCTGTCCGCTGCCATTGCACTGGTAGCAGGTAGTTTGTGTTTGCATTTGGCCCAGGATGGTGTTTTGCACCTTGCGCATCACCCCACTGCCCCCGCACACTGTGCACTTGCCCACCGAGGAGGCATCTTTGGCACCACTGCCGTGGCAGGTATTGCACTCCACATTCTTTTTCACTTTAAGCACCTTGCGCGCCCCGGCCGACACCTCCTGCAAGGTGAGTTTTACCTTAATGCGCAGGTTGGACCCCCGCTTGCCGCGGGTGCGCTGGCCGCCACCGCCCCCTCCGCCAAAGAAACTTTCAAACGGGTCGAACCCGCCCCCGCCTCTGCCGCCACCGCCCCCACCGAAAATGTCGCCAAAGTTGCGGAAGATATCTTCCATGTTCATGCCGCCTCCGCCATAGCCACCACCGCCATAGCCCTGGTTAGGGTCTACTCCGGCATGGCCGTATTGGTCGTAGCGGGCTTTCTTTTGCGCATCGCTGAGCACTTCGTAAGCTTCGGCTGCTTCTTTGAATCGTTCTTCGGCCCCTTTATCGCCCTGGTTTCTATCGGGGTGATGCTTGAGCGCTACCTTGCGGTAGGCTTTTTTAATTTCTTCGGCACTGGCCGATTTGGCCACGCCTAATACTTCGTAATAATCTCTTTTTGACGCCATGTTTCTTGCTTAATCTGCCCTTATTTGCCTACCACTACTTTTGCAAAGCGAATGATTTTATCGTTCAGGTAATATCCTTTTTCTACCTCGTCCAGCACTTTTCCGGCTTGCTCGGGCGAGGGTATTTCGGTAATGGCTTCGTGTGTTTCCACATTAAAAGCCTGCCCGAT
Source organism: uncultured Chitinophaga sp. (assembly GCA_964419635.1). Lineage (GTDB taxonomy): Bacteria > Bacteroidota > Bacteroidia > Chitinophagales > LD1 > Bog-950. The sequence continues at coordinate 7,883 of CAYQRR010000006.1, forward strand.
GCTTTCCATGGGTTTCAGCCCCTGAGCCGTGAGCACACTAAAGAGTTTGTGGTGTATGAGTTTTACTCCGTCTTTTATCCCAGCGGCATCGGTGGAGTTTTCCTGCGCTTTAATGGCACGTTCAAAATCGTCTACCACGGGCAATAAATCCTTAATCACATCCTTGGCCGCAGTTTGAATTAAATCGAGGCGTTCGCGGGCCATGCGTTTTTTGGCATTGTCGAAATCGGCAAACAGGCGCACGTATTTATCGCGCAGCTCGTCCAGTTCTTTTTTCAGTTCGGCTATTTCAATATCGCGGGGGTCCAGTTTCTGCTCTTCAAATTCGGTGTCCTGGGGTTTGTTCTTGTTAAACACATCCTGCATTATTTTTTCGGCAGCATCTATGGTTTTGCCGGCAAAGTTTTCGGCCTTTTCTTTGGCATCTGCAGCAAACTCTGCCGCTTTTTCGGTCACGGTATTTTTAATTTCCTCCACGCGGTCTTTCAGGTTTTCGTTTTCGTTGCTCATGTTTTTTGTTTTGGGCGAGCGAATAGCTCAAATATTCTGCCCTTCCTGCGCTGGTAGACAAATTGGCTTTTTAGCGCAAAAAAGCTTGTCTATAAGTCATTTGGGCTGGTGCTAAGGTAAGTTTTGTCAGCCACCCGCCAGGCAGGGCTCAGGGGGCTTGCCACATTTTGAGGAGCAACTTTCCGTAAACGGCATAGCTGCCTTTTTGGTACCGTTCCAGAATAGACCGGTCTTCCTTGCGCAGGGACTTGCCCGCATTTTTGGCCTTATCAAATGCCTTAATCAGCAAATAATATTTGGGGAAATTGCTGGTATCTGCTCCATAGCCGTGGGCGGTTAAAAAGCGCACATGCTTGCGGCACATAGACAGGGCCAAGTCCGGCTGCCCTTCCAGATAAAAGCAAGCTGTTTGCAGGTTGCGCAGCTCCACTTCGTATTGAAAGTATTGGCCCTTGGGGTTTTTTTGGAACCCCAGTAAAATAAAATCATGCGCCAGCGCATATTGGCCCGCGAAGAGGTAATACTTGGCGATGGAAATAATATCGCGGGGCAAGAGGGCCTGCGGAGCCACTTTCCCTTTTTGCAATAGTCTGTTTTGCACGATGGCCTGCGCCTCGTCCAGGTGCGAAGTGATAAGACAGATTTGCAGATACTTGGTCAGGTGATAGCTGAAGTCGGGTATCCGGTGATTCAGCGCAGAGGCTGCATTTTTTTTATAGCTGCGAAAGGAGGCTTCGAACTGGCTGGTGTAGTAGAGCATTTCGGCCAGCTTTAAATCCATCTGAAAGGTGCGGAGCCGGCTTTTGTCGGAGGTAAATTGCTTCATGTGCCGAATGGCCATGCGGAGCACTTCGCTGCAGCGTTCAAAATTTTCGCAGGCATGATAAAAGTAGCTCTTGAGCCAAAAGTGCGAGAACACCAGCTCCTCATCGGCATCAGCGGGCAATGGCAGGGCTTCTATCTTTTGGTGAAACGATTCCTGATTCGCCCGAATGGTAGCGGCTGCAAACTGCTTAGACACGCTCACGTAAAGCAATTTGCATTCTACCAGCAATCTGGCATGGACCGATTTATCTACCTTTAAGTAGGCCTGGCTCAGTTTTTTTAAAACAGTTTCGTCAATAAAAAGGATGGGCATGTTTAACTGAATAAAGCTCATGTTGGCTTTATAGAATTCGGCCCGTTGCAAGGGGGGCAGTGTCGCTTCAGCTTTTTTGGTCTGCCGGTTTAGCTCCTGATAGTAATGCTTATTGAACGGTGTGCGCTTGCTCAAAAATTCGAGCAGCGCGATGGTGTCGTTTTTAAACAATTGTTCGTAGCAGCGCGAGAGCAATACAGAGGTTACCTTATCTAAGTGCGCAGCAGAAATCTGCAATGCCTTTTGAAAATAAACCCGGTCAAATTCAGGCTTTGTTGTTTGTTGCAGCATTAAAGCCCACACCTCCGCAGCCACTCCTTTGTCGGCTACCTTCGATAAGCCGGCCAGTTCCTTCTCCGATAAATGCTTTACAAACTCAAACAATAAATTCATGCGACATTTTATCATTACTGCACCGATGCTGCGCGAAACGCAACACTTATGCCAACAAAAAGTTTTCAATCTCCGGGGTAAGCAGCTTCACCGGAACTTTATCGAGCGGATGAGGAACCTGATTCAATACCTTGACAGATGCTTGCTTCAGCAGCCGACCCACCCACTCTGTTTCCTGCCGGGTTACCATTTTATCTTCTTCGCCCAGCAAGATTAAAACCGGATGCTCCACCTTTACAAAATCCTGTTCGGCAAGATGTGTGTGGGCGAGGTCGTTCATAAGCAGAGCCGTTTTGGCCATCATACTTCTCCATTCCTGTTCGCCATGTTGCTCGGCCAGCGTAGCGGCATAGTGCGGCACTTTCGCTACTATTTTGTCGGCATCCAGCAGAGCGGTTTCGCGGCTGGCTTCTTCTTTATTCCACTTCCACTTGGTGCCCAGTGTAATCAGCTTACCAACCCGCTCCGGATAAAACCGCGCCAACCACAGGGCCACATATCCGCCCATGCTATAACCAAACACATCAATTGTTTTTATCTGCTGTTCGTTCATCCAATCCAGCACTTCGTGTGCAAAATTTTGAATGGTAAAAGCATGATGATGTGAGGGCACACGACCGTGACCGGAAAAATTGATGGCGTGGGTGCGAAACCGGTGAGCCAGCGCAGACTCTAAACCGGCAAATTGATTTTTGGTTCCCAGGGCTCCGTGTAAAAACAAGAGATGTTGCATCGTTTCAAAATTGAAACTGCAACGTAAACGAAAAATTATTTATTGCCAATTCGCTGTATGGCTTCGTTGGCCGCAGCCATTAATTGTTCGTAGTGGGTTACCTTCTCCTGCAGCGCTGCCCTGGCCTCATCCGACTTGGCAGCATCCAGGTCTGTTTGCGCCTGTTTTTTCTTTTCGCCAAAGAGTTTCGAAATTCTTTTCAAAGCCCCGCGGCAAGCCTGCCGCACATAAGATTGTTGTGGATTGCCCGCAGCTTGCTCTATGCCCGAAATACCCTTAAGCACGGTGGCCTTGTCCATTCTGCTCAGGTAATTGGCATAGTAATACACCAGCGAATACTTGCCCGACTCGGTTCCTGTTTTCAGTATTTGCTCAAAAAATTCCTGTTGCAATTCGCTGCCCGAAGTGGCATACACCGCAGCCACCGCCAGCAGCATGTTTACGTTTTTTTCGTTTTGATACCGGGCCGCATATTCCAGGGCTTTGTTCGGGTTTACATCACCCAGTGCTTCCAAAGCAGCAGCCGACACCTGATAGGAACTATCGCCAATCATTCGCTCAAACAGGGCGTTATACTTGGTGTTCCAGCTCGATTCGCTGAGTTTTTCGATAGCGGCTTTACGCACCTGGCTGTTTCGGTCGTCCTGCGCAAGGCTGTCGAGCAAGGAATAAGTATTCTCTGCATTATCGGCCGGCAGGTTCAATTCTTCAATAGCCAATTTGCGAATAAAAAAAGAGGGATCGCCAAGCGCTTTGCGCACGGTTTCTTTGGCGCTCTCCCCTTCATTTTGCTTTTCAGCCAGTTTTTTGAGCGCCTCCAACCGCTGCACAAAGTGGCGTGCATGATGATATTGAAAAACATATTCTTCTGGGGATTTATGCTCGGTTTTTTCGCACAGCACCACCCGTGCAGCATCGGCATCTACCAGGTCGGGCTTGCGCTCAGCGCGCCACGAAAAAGTTTGCTCGCGCTTGCGGAGCACAATGTTGTAGCGCTGTACATCCTCCCCCATCCACACATCCACTTGCATTGGCAGCGTATAAATCAATTGTGCGCTATCGTTGTGGTGTTGAGCAATGGTGAGATACACACTATCGTTCTGGTAGTAGCTATTGATATCCAGCACGGGATGCCCGCTGCTCAAAAACCATTGATTAAAAAACGGATTCAAATCGCGCCCCGTCACTTCTTCAAATGCCAGCCTGAGCTGATGCACCTCCACTGTTTTAAACTGATTATTTCTCAAATACACTTCCAGCGATTTAAAGAAGGCTTCATCGCCCACGATGTTACGCAGGTAGTGCAGTACGAGTCCGCCTTTTTCGTAGCTGTGGCGGTCAAACATATCTTCGCGGTCATCGTAATAAAAGCGCACCAAATCCACATTCTTCATCTGCGCTTCCTGTAAATACTTTTCATAATTCTCCTGCCAGCGCCTGTCCGCTTCTTCTTTTCCATATTTATACTCGGCCCACAGATACTCGCCATAGGTGGCAAAGCTTTCGTTGAGCGGAATATTGCTCCAGCTTTCGCATGTCACCAAATCGCCAAACCACTGATGAAACAGTTCGTGACTGATATAATCTTCATACGTTTCGTCCAGTAGTTCGCGACTGTTTCGCTGTAGCAATTCACTATGCAGTGTAGCCGAGGTATTTTCCATGGCTCCGCTCACATAATCGCGCACTACAATCTGTGCATACTTGGTCCAGGGGTAATCAAAACCAATTTTTTGAGAGAAGAACTCCATCATCTCCGGAGTATTTCCGAATATCTTTTTGGCATAGGGTTCATACGCTTTCTCCACGTAATACGTCACGGGAATATCGCGCCAGTTCTCCTGCACCACCGCAAATTCGCCTATCACCATCATAAACAAATAAGGAGCATGGGGCAAATCCTGTTTCCAGTAATCGGTCACCGTTCCATCCTTGTTGTCGATGCTGGAAACCAAGCGGCCATTACTCAAACTCTTATATTTTTTTTCGTGTCGTATATATATTTCCTGTGTCGACTTTTGATTGGGTTTGTCGAGCGTGGGGAACCAGCAACTGTTTGATTCGGTTTCACCCTGCGTCCACACCTGCACAGGCTTGGTGGTGTCGGTGTTCAGCGGATTTATAAAATACAAACCTTTGTCGGAGCTGATGGCCGCACTGCCACCGGCAATTCGTTCTTCGGGCTTGGCCACGTAGTCAATAAAGAGCCGAAGCAGTTGCCCTGCGTCATAGCGATTGTCCAACTGAATTTTAAGCTGCACCGAATCGTAGGTATACTGCAAGGGAAGTTTGGTGCCGTTATCGCGCAGCAGGCTTACCTCTTTTATGTCAAACTGCTTAGCATCTAAAATCACCTTATACTGCGGATAAAAATGTGGCTTCATGGTGAGGGTAGCCTTGCCGTATAGATACTGCCTGGAGTAATCAAAACTTACTTCGAGCAGGGTGTGTACCAAATCAAAATCTTTGTCGGCACTGGCTCTGTAGGGGTTTTCGCGCGGGGCTGTAATTTCCAATTCATCGAGCACAATATTTTCTACCTCGGTTGCCGGAGGGGCCAGGTGAGGTGTTTTGCAGCCGGTGGCAGCCAAAAAACAAAAAGCGAGAAGAATCAGTATATGTCTCATAAATAAATTGAATAATCTCCCATCACCGGATTATACGCATCCGCTTACTTTTGGCTGCACCTTTTTTCCAATGCCTCTATTTTCACCTGCTGCTCTTGCATTGCTTTCAACAAAACAACCGTCAATTTTGAATAATCAATCGCCCATAATTCATTGGATTCATCGGTGGGCTTGCTCACCACTTCCGGAAAAAGCCGGTAAACCTCTTGCGCCAAAAATCCAATTTCTTCTTGTTCGGCAGTGGTTTTCATTATCTCCAGACGGTGGTTTGGCTCGTAGTAAATATCGGAAAACCGATAGCTCACCGGATTCAACTGCATCACTTTACTCAGCAAAGGCTCGCTGATAGACCGCACCTGGCGTTTCACGCGCGCATCCGATATATTATTGAAAGCAAAGGCATTCACCTGTCCGCCACCGCCACCCACATTGTTGAGGGTAAGTGTTCCCACACCGTTCAGCGTAGCCAGTAATGATTCTGAGCAGGCACCGCCATTGTTTCTGAAGTTTCTGAAATTAAAGCCACGGTCGGTGGCATTCAGTGCAGCAGCCGCATTATTGGGGTCTGTGTTGTTCCAGAAATCTACATTGCTGGTGCCCGCAGAGCGGTTCATGCCAATAGTGAGTGAGCCTACTCCACCAGCCCAGGTAGTAGAAGGCGCTGCGGCATTCACCACCGGGTCGTTATTAAAGTTACCAAAGGAAGCAAAGCCGCTCATCGTAGATAACTTAACGCGGTTGTCCTCGGGCTGCGAAGTGCCGCCACACTGGTTCGGATAGCCCATTACACCAATGCGCAAATTGCCTGCCGTGGTCAGCAACATATTGGTGGTGTTATTGGTGCGGAAGGCCAAATTTTGCGCATCGGTAGTGCCTACAAAATTAGTAGCGGGATTGGTGCCGCTATTTCCGGTGATTCGCCAAAATAAATCATTCCCGTTATTGGGTATCCAGGCGCTGCCATTCCAATACAACACGTCATTGGCTACAGGAGCTGTGGCGCTCACCGCATTGCCCTGAAGCGCTACCACGGTGGGGTTTGGGTAAGTACCGCTCAAGTCTCCTCCGGCAGCGCCCAAAGGGCCGGTGGGTCCGGTGATACCTTGTGTGCCTTGCGGACCCGTGTCGCCTGTGGGGCCGGTAGGTCCCAGTAGTCCTTGCGGACCCGTGTCGCCTGTGGCCCCTTGTAAACCGTTTACCCCGGCAGGCCCTGTGGGCCCCTCAGGGCCGGAGAGTTTACACAGCGATTCCCAGGCAGGGCTATTGTAATAGAAAAAACAGCCGGAGTCAGTATCAAATACCAGCAGGGCATCGGCCGGGTTGGCAATGGCTAAGCGCTGTGCCGCGTTCACGCGGGGCACCAGAAATCCTTTTTGAGTGGATTGCAGTTCGAGTATAGAACTGGCATCCGGAGCGGCTGTCCCGATGCCTACATTATTTTGTGCAATACATACAACTACAGTCAACTGGCATACTAATGCCCATAACGATTTTTTCATGGTCGATGTTTATAGCAAAACAAACCATGAATGTATGCAAAGAATTATTTCGATGGCTAGAAAGTTAAGGCCAGACCCAGTTTGCCGTTATCCAATAAGCCGGTCTGCATTTCCATGATTCTTTTTCGCTGCTTAAACTCCACTTTATTTTTTGCACCAAAGGCGGTGAGAATAATGCCGCCTGCAATACCCACTCCTCCGGCAGCCAGATAAATAATGCCCTGGCGCTGATTGCGCTGCTTCTCCTCTTCGTACAAGGCAGTGCCCGGTGCCGCACCCGGTGTAGTATTTAGAATTTTAGTGCCTTGCCATATCAGATAGCTGCCGGCTCCGCAAAGCCCCACGCCTCCGGCAATCATTAAATTTCCGTTCGTATTCATCTTTGACAAATTCACCGAATCGCGATGATTGTACGTTTTCTTTGCGGGCTCGCCCGGAGCATTTTGCTGCGAAAAAAGCAAGCTCGTGTAAAGCAAGAGTAACACAGACACTATTGACTTCAGCATAACTTATTGTTTGTTGGCCGGCTTGGCTTTGGCGGTCATATAGTCCGTCCAGCTTTGGGTTTTGTAAATGTTTTTGCCGTAAAATTCTGAAATATCATTTACCACTTTTGTATTCAGAAAAAAGGGAATGGCATCCAGCACATTGTTCTCTTCATCTAAAACAATGAAGGTGGGCAAGGTAAATGAATTGCGACAAAGAGCTACCGCTAACTGATGGAAAGGCGCTTGCGGTGTTCGGCTATTGCCAAAAACCTGCCCCTTGAATGTAATGCTATCCGCTATCTGCGGGTCAAAATTAACCAGGTTGAATGTTTCGGTGATGAACTTGAAATTCAGGGTATCCGAAAATGAAGTGCGATACATCACCTTGCAGGCATTGCACCAATCGGTGTTCACGTACACAATACTTTTGCGATTGTCTTTCTTTTTTTGCTCGAAGAAAGGCTTCGGTTGTTGCCACTGTAATTTCTTGAGCCGGGAGTCTGCCGCGGTATCAAAGAAGGCTGTTTCAAATTGTGCTTTAAAATCATCGAAGCTGGAAGCGCGGTACACATTCTCCAGCAAAAACACCAACATGGGTTCTATTTTCTTTTGGTCTAAAAATCCCTGACCAATCATGCTAAACTGGAACTCGTTCTTTTTCTTGTCGTACCCATTCAGAAAAAGGGTAGTGGGATACATCATTTTGCCTTGCAATAATTTGGCTGCTAAAGGATGCGTAGTGCGGGGGGCATCCGAGGTGGGTTTATAGATTGTTCCCAGATAGTCGAGACTGTCTTTGCCTTCTGCATTGAACTTTACCGGATAAAAATTGGTGTTGATATACTCGGCCAGGCCCGGATTGGCATAAGTGGTTTTCATCATGTGCTTACACCAGCCGCACCAATCGGTATAAAAATCAATAATCATGGGCCGAGGTTGTGTTTGCTGCTTTTGCATGGCCTCGGTCAGGCTCATCCATTTAACCAAACTGCCTTCGGCATCGGGCACTTGTGCCGACACCGAATAAACGGCTACCATAAAGCTGATTACAATACACTTTCTCATTCAGCAATTATATGGAATGAAAAAGACTTCTGCAGCATCACCTGTTGCAGAAGTCTTTAATTTAACGAAGTATAAGAAGCACTACGGGCAAACCGGACCCACCACCGCAGTTCCGTTGATGGTATACGTGTTGCCATTAGTTTTTAAACCACAACCGGGCGCTCCGCCACTGCCTGCATTGCACACACCGGTGCTGCCCAAAAATCCACTCGGCCCGCCACCATTGGCTCCCGGCTGACCCAAATTACCTCCTGCACCACCGGCACCCGGAGTGTATGGACCAAAACTGACAAATACAATGGTGCAGTTTACAGCACAACCTGCAGTGCCACCGGCACCGCCTGTGTTGGCCCCACCTACAGCTCCCGGCTGACATCCGCTGGGGGCTCCATTGCTGCCCCCCGCACCACCGGCACTGCCGGCACCACCACCACCACCCGAACCCGCGCGGAATGTGGTGCAAGGATTAGCTCCGCTCAAGCCGGCTCCGGCACCACCACCACCACCACCACCACCAATCACCCCCGCATTATTGATAATCACACCGCCTGTAGCTAAATCCAATGCATTGCCTCCGTTTTTACCATTGGCATTAGGGCAAGATGTAAGGTTGTGACCCGTTTGGTCTCCTCCATCACCCCCTCGGCCGGCAATTCGACCACTGTTGTTGATAGTAATATTGGAACCGCTGGCGAAGGTGCCTGTTGTTAATGCAGGAGAAGCCGTAGTAGTACTACCCACCGTTATACCCGCATTGATATTGACCGTTAAATCAATAGGGCAACTCGGAGTCCCTGCCAGGTTAAAGAGGTTTACATTGTTGGCATTGGCGGTAATATTAATTACGGACGGTGCCACCGTAAGCGTATAGGTAGTGCTGGTGCTGATAGCCCCTATGGTAGCCACTACCTGCACGGTATAGGTACCTACAACAGCGCAAGAGGAAGAAGTAAAGGTAAGCGAGGTGCTGCCAGGTATCGCCAGATTGCTGTTTCCAAAAACGGCCGTAACCCCGTTGGGTAATCCATTGACAGAAAGCAGCGCATTGCTACCCGCAGAGCCGCATGCACCGGGATTGCCGATTGTTACGGTGGTAGCCGCAGTGAGCACGTTCGGTGCCACGCCAATTTCGTTTACCGTAGCAAAGGCCGGTGCCAATGTCAGGTTATAGCTATACACCGTTAACGTGTAGTTGATGGTTTTAATCGTGGAACCGGACGAAGCGAGAATGGTAATGGTATAGGTGCCCGATGGAGCGCTGGGTAATGCGGTAACCGTAAAGGCCACCTGCTGGGTAGGTGTTACATACGCATTAGAAAAATTAAGCAGCACACCGGCAGGTACACCCGATGCCGATAAAATAACCGGAGAAGGGGTGCCGGAAATTAAACTCACAGTTACGGTATCGCTCACGCTATTAAAATTACTACTGAGCAAACAATCGGATGGATGACTCAGTGCAATGCCATAGTCAAATGAACAAACGGTTTGGCCTACGTTTACCCAGCAGGTGCCATTCCAGAATTGATGTACATTCAATACGTTGTTATATACCGTTAAACCCACAGCCGGTCCGGCAATGGCATCGCGCTGAGCGGTAGTCATGCTGGGGAACAGCACACCGCGATTGGTGCTTTGAATATCTAAAATGGAGGTAGCAGCAGGGTTGGGCTGGTTAATGCCCACGGCACCGCTTGTTTTGATGCGCACATTTTCAGTGCTGTTGGTCCTGAACACCAAATCCTGATTATCGGTAGTGCCTACAAAATTATTGGCCGCATTGGTTCCGGCATTTCCGCGAAGCGCCCAAAAATCGTTCAAGGTGTCCACCGGCAACCACTGTGTGCCATCCCACATCAGCACATTGCCGTTTTGCGGAGCAGCATTGGAAACAGGATTGCCCTGCAGAGCAATAACGGTAGGATTGGGATAAGTGCCCGACAAATCTCCCCCTGCCGGACCCAGCGGCCCGGTGGGGCCAGTAATACCCTGAGGGCCGGTAGCGCCTGTATCTCCCGTGATACCCTGAATGCCCTGAATGCCTTGCGGACCGGTAACCCCTTGAATACCCTGGATTCCCTGTATGCCTTGTATCCCCTGCGGACCGGTATCGCCCGTGATGCCTTGTATGCCTTGAATACCCTGTATGCCTTGCGGGCCGGTATCACCTGTTACTCCTTGAATACCCTGGATTCCCTGGATACCTTGCGGGCCGGTGTCACCGGTAGGGCCCTGAATGCCCTGTGGCCCTGTGGCTCCGGTAACCCCTTGTATGCCTTGCGGACCTGTGGCACCGTCTACACCAATCGTTCCATTGGCACCGGTGGGGCCGGTGGGGCCGGAAAGCTGGCAGAGCGATGTCCATCCGCTGCCGGAGGCGAAATAGTAAAAACAGTTCACGGTAATGTCGTATACCAAAAGTCCGTTGGCCGGTGAAGCAATAGCCACCCGTTGCGCTGCGGTAATTCTGGGAACAATAAACCCTTTGTCGGTAGCATCCAGATGCAGAATGGCACTGGCATCGGGGTTAGGCAATCCTATACCTACATTGTTTTGTGCCGATAAACAGAGCGATAAGAAGAGGGCAAAAAAGGTACATAACTGTTTCATAAAATAATTTGAGTCTCCAAGATAATAAAAGACGATAGATCTGTCAAAACGGTGGGTTATTGTTTTAGCGGCTCCAGCAGATACTCTAAGCCATTTAATTTAATCTCATAAAGTGTTTCTAATTGTAAACCGAGTTTCCCCTTTGGAAATCCTTTTTGCCTGAACCAGTTGAGATAGTATTCGGGCACATCGCACAGGAGCCGGTCTTTATATTTTCCAAACGGCATTTTGGTGTTTACCAAACTCAATAAAAGCGCTCGGTCCGGTGCATCATTCATGCTCTTGCTGCTTCATTTTTTGCTCTAACCAAAAAGTGCCAAACGGAAGCAGCGATGCCACAAAGGCTATAGCGCCTCTTTGAATGACCAGTTTAACTTCTGCATCCCCAGAAATATCATGTACATGAACGCAATAAACAAAACACCATGTGCCCACCCGGTATATTTAACCGCTTCGGGAATGTGCCAAATGTATTTGAGTGGCATAGCCACCAGTAATAAAAAAAGGTAGGAGAGGCCCTCGGCAATGCCAACCTGTCTGATTTGTTTGGAGACTATTATTTGTTGTGTATTCATACGTTTATTTACCAATACAGAAGCGACTAAAAATGGACCCTAGTACTTCTTCATTACTCACCTCACCGGTAATGCTGCCCAGGTGCTGCAAAGCATCGCGCAGGTCAAAGGCGACCAGCTCGCCTCCTTGCTGCTGCTGCAAACCGTGAGCGGCCCGGCTGAGTGCTTCGCTGGACTTTATCAATGCTTCGTAGTGGCGGATATTGGTGACTAAAACACTTCTGCCGGATATCGGTTCATTGTCGGTGACCAAGGCATAGAGTTTTTGCCGAAGCATTGGTAAATTAAAATGGGTGTCGGCTGAAACAAATAACAACTCGGGATGCTGTTGCGAAGTATGATGCGCCTCCAGCACTTTATAAAAAGGAGCAGTCTGTTTCCACCCGGCCCGGTCAATCTTATTACCACAAATAATTCCTCTAAAGCCCAAGAGATTTAACTCCTGAATATCCTTATGTAGTTCTTCGGGGGTCAGGTTATTGACATCAAACAGATAAATGTAGACGGCACTTTGCTTCAGCTTTTCTAATGTTTTCTCCACCCCCTTTTTCTCAATTACATCTTCGGTATTTCTGATTCCCGCAGTATCAATGAAACGAAATTGAATGCCCTGAATATTGATGACCTCTTCAATCGTATCGCGGGTGGTTCCCGGTATGTCGGACACGATGGCGCGTTCTTCGTTCAGCAAAGCATTCAGCAATGTTGATTTACCGGCATTGGGCCTTCCGGCTATAACCGTGTTTACCCCGTGTTTTATAACATTACCCAACCGAAATGAGTGAATGAGCGGAGTAAGTTTGGCTTGCACTTCGTCTATCAGATGGAGCAGCTTATCGCGATTGGCAAACTCTACATCTTCTTCGCCAAAATCAAGTTCCAATTCAATGAGCGCGGCATAATCGATGAGTTGCTGCCGGAGGTTTTTTAAGTCGTGGGCAAAACCACCGCGCATTTGATTGATAGCAATATCGTGTGAGGCGGCACTATCGCTAGCAATTAAATCGGCCACGGCTTCGGCTTGCGTTAAATCAATACGGCCGTTCATGAAGGCTCGCAATGTAAACTCGCCCGGGCGGGCTGCTCGTGCACCCTGCTGAATGAGCACCTGTAGAATTTGCTCCGCTATAAACGGGGAGCCATGGCAACTGATTTCCACCACATCCTCAGTCGTGAAACTTTTTGGAGACCGAAACAGAGAGACCATGACTTCATCCAAAATTTTTTCGCCCTCTACAATATGTCCGTAATGGATAGTGTGTGATGCCTGCTTCTGCAGGTTTTTTCCTTTAAAAACCCGATCGGTAATAGCGATAGCCTCCTGGCCCGACAAGCGGATGACTCCTATGGCTCCCACACCCTGTGGAGTCGCCAACGCTGTTATGGTATCCTGAAGCATCACTGCGGCAAATAAACAATTATCGGACAAAGGTTAAGCGCCTAACTCTCTTACTTCCACCAAATCGCCCTGCTTATAGGTTGGGCATGTTTTGGCTACTTCAATCGCTTTTTCCAGGCTATCCGCCTCAATGATGTAATATCCACCCACCGCTTCTTTAACATCGCGTAAAGGCTGCACCACCACTTCTCCGTTTTTTAATTCCAGCAGGCGACCTTCGCTTTTAATTCCGTTGCCATCCTTAAATATGCCCCGGGCCGATAACTCTTTTGCCCAGCCTACATGCGCCTCAATAATGGTTTTCATTTCTTCGGCCGGTCGTGGATATTTCGTTAAGTCTTCGCGGATGAGTAAGATGAACTGAGGCATGATTTGAAGTTTAAATTTTAAAGTTAGAGATTGCCGCCATAAAGCAAAACCGCCTGTACCATGGCCAAACATCTCCTCTTTGCAATTTTGTTGGCCACCCAATGGGCCGCTGCACAAGATTTACCTAATTATTATTCGCCTCAGGAACTTCTGCAACTACCCGATTTGCAGTCATCTTTTTTCGAAAACCGAAGTGCCGGTGCCGTTACATCGCCCCCTGCACTGCCGGTGCGCACTGCAGCAGAGTGGGAAGAGATGCAGGGGTATCTTGTTACCTGGACTTCGTATCCATCCATGCTGCGTGAAATAGTACGCCATGGAAAACAGGAGTGCCGCATGTACATCGTCACCAACAATGCTTCCAGTGTAATCACCGCTTTGCAAAACAGCGGAATAGACACCACGAACATTACTTTTCTGAATTTGCCTTACAATTCGGTATGGATGCGCGACTACGGGCAAAACAGTGTGTACTATAACGATGTGGATTCGCTGGCGTTTGTAGATTGGATTTATAACCGCCTCACCCGCAAAAATGACGACACCATTCCCGCAGGGGTGGCCCGCCACCTGGGGATTACACTCTACACCACTACCGATGCGCCTTACAATCTGGTGAACACCGGAGGCAACTGGATGACCGATGGCCTGGGCACTGCTTTTGCCTCTAAATTGATTTTTGACGACAATGTAACCAGCGCGGGTTTCGGCACCAATCACAACGAAGCAGAGATAGATACCATCCTGAAAAAATTTATGGGGATTGACCGGTACATTAAAATGGAAAAACTGCCTTATGATGGCATCCACCACATCGACATGCATATGAAATTGCTGGACGAAGAAACTTTATTGGTGGGCGAGTATCCTGCCGGCATAGCCGATGGACCACAAATAGAAGCAAACATTCAATATGTGTTGTCTAATTTTCAAACCTCCTTTGGCACTCCTTTCCGCGTAATCCGGATACCCATGCCCGATGACAATGGCCAATGGCCCAGCGGCAATGGTGATTACTTAACTTACACCAATGCCTCTTTCATCAACAAAACCATTATTGTACCCACCTACAACGCACCCGAAGATTCCACCGCTCTGCGTATTTGGCGCGAAAGCTGCCCGGGCTACAAAGTGGTAGGCATTAACTCCACCCCCAGCATTCCGGCCAGCGGAGCCTTGCATTGCATTACACACGAAATAGGTGCCGCGGAACCGCTCTGGATAACGCATCAGCGCCTGCGCGATACGTACGAAACACAAAACGACTATATGGTAACCGCCCGAGCTTACCACCGCACCGGTATCGACAGCGTGGCACTTTACTACACCACCGATACCAATGCGGCTTACCAACGTTTGCCGATGTATGATGTGTTTGGCGATCACTACGAAGCCTACATACCGGCCAAAGCCGCAGGCACCGAAGTGTTTTATTACCTCCATGCTTATGCAAAAGACGGCAAACAACAAGTGCGCCCCATTACAGCACCGGAAGGCTTTTATAATTTCAAAGTATTGGGAACTACAGTCGTTCAACCGTCCATCTTCCATAACTCATTTTCGGTTGCCTCCCCGTTTCCGAATCCTTCTAAAGGCATTACCTGTTTGCCAATTAGTACCGCACAAACACAAGCCATTACCATTGACTGCGTAAATGTGTTTGGAGAACAAGTGAACCTTATTTTTGAAGGAACTCTGCCCATCGGCAAGAGCCACTACTTTATAAACACCGAACACTTTTCTGCGGGTGTTTATTTTATTCGCTACAAAACAAACGGAGCTATCTATACGAAGCGATTAATCGTTAAATGATTTTTAGCCCCCTTTCTAAAATCCGCTTGGAAGTATGAAAATATTAATGGTATGCCTGGGCAACATCTGCCGCTCCCCTATTGCTCATGGTTTGCTGCAACACAAAGCCGACCAACGGGGGTTAGGCTGGAAGGTAGATTCGGCCGGCACCTCCGACTGGCATGCCGGTGAGTTGCCCAACGAAAAATCGATCCGGGTTATGAAAGAGCATGGTATCGACATTACTTACCAGCGCAGCCGACTGCTCACCCGACAAGACCTGAAAGACTACGACCTAATTTATGTGATGGATGAAAGTAACCTGGCCAACGTGGTGAACATGGCATCGTCTGAGGCGGAGATAAACAAGATAAAGATGATAATGAACGAGGTGCAGGAAGGCCAAAACGAGCCCGTGCCCGACCCCTGGGGGCTATCGCAGCAGCACTACGAGGAGGTTTATGCTATGCTGGATGAGGCCACCGATAAAATTATTGAACGCCTTCGCTAAATTGCGCCCATGAGTGATTTGAAAAAAATTAAGCCCGCATTAAGTAAGGGCACCCGCGATTTTTTGCCGGGCGAGGTGGCAAAGCGCAATTACATTTTTGACACCATCAAGGGAGTATTTCGCAAATATGGTTTTGAGCAGATTGAAACACCGGCCATTGAACGATTGGAAACACTGACCGGCAAGTATGGCGAAGAAGGTGATAAATTGTTGTTTAAGATTTTGAATAGCGGAGATTATTTAAGAGACGTGCCGGAAGAAGAATTAAAGAAGGAAAATGCTTCGGCCATTACCAAATATATAGCCGAAAAAGGCCTTCGCTACGATCTAACAGTTCCGCTGGCACGTTATGTGGTGCAGCATCAGGATAACTTAGCCTTCCCATTCAAGCGTTTTCATATCGGGCCTGTGTGGCGAGCCGACCGCCCGCAAAAAGGACGCTATCAGGAATTTTATCAGTGCGATGCAGATGTGATTGGGAGTAACTCGTTACTAAACGAGGTGGAGTTGACGAAGATATATTCTGAAGCCTTCAAAGCATTGCGACTGCCTGTTGTTATCAAAGTGAACAACCGTAAACTGATTGACGAGATCTTTGCCACTGTTGGCATTACGGATAAAAAAAATGAGGTAATAACCCTGGTTGATAAGGCAGATAAGATTGGATGGGATGGCGTTAAAGAACAACTGCTAAAACTTGAAATAAGCGAAGCCTTCATTAATGCGCTACACGAATACCTTTTCAATAA
>CAYQRR010000007.1:0-23179 GCA_964419635.1 uncultured Chitinophaga sp.
TTTTTATTTGGGCAACAATTTTTTTGTTCCTTACAGTAACAGCAAGCGAATCGATTTTGAGAAAAAGTATGTCAGTAAGCCGTATGAAAATGCACGATACAATTTTCATCGCATGGTGGAACAGGGTGTAGTGGTGTATTTTGAAAATTACAAGCCAAGTGATGGTAGCGGATATAAATTTTCGATAGATAAGTTTAAAGATGGTAAGTTGATTTATAAACTACGTTCAGAAAAAATTGAATGGGATAAACAACTTCAGAAATGGAAAGTAAGTGATTATTACATACGTGAAATGGCTCCGGGTCGTGATAGAATTAGTAAGGGCAACGAGTTGGTTACTGCATTTAATTTTAAACCGGACGACTTTTCATTTGCACAACACATTAAAGAAGAAATGACTACCCCCGAACTGAAGGAATACATTACTTACATGTATAAAACCGGCCAATCGGATATAGAATTTTATGAGGTGGAACGGTATCGCAGAACTTCATCTGCTTTTAGCATATATATATTGACATTGATAGGTGTAAGTGTAGCGTGCCGCAAAATGCGCGGAGGGTTGGGATGGCATTTGGTGCTGGGTATTGGACTTAGTGCGTTGTATGAAATTATCATGAAGTTCTCGATCACATTTGCAACTAACTCGTCTCTTCCGCCCTTGGTGGCGGTTTGGATTCCCAATCTTCTGTTTGGCGCAGCAGCGTTTTATTTACTTAAGAAAGCACCCAAGTAGGTACAAAAAAAAAAGAGCCGGGCCCCTGACCTCCCGACTCTTAAACTTAAGCACTATGGTATCTTCTTTAACGATAGTCTATCCAAAATTGTTACACCATTTGAAATAAATTTTTCAAATAACACTTAAAGGATTGATTTTCAATTGGTAAAATATCGCCCAAATATGTAACGTGAGGTAATATCTAATAGATATCTGTTCGCTTTTGAAGGTCTCTGAGACTAAACTTAACTAGAAAGAGCTGTTTCGCATACCACCAGAGGAATTATTAACAGATAAATCCTTGTTGCCTGACTTGCCAAATTTTACAGTGAACTGCACAGTATAAGAACGGGGTCTTTCCGGTTTGGTAAATCGTGTAGCGTAGTTGGCGTTAAGTACATTTTTTACAATAAAATTCAACGAAATATTTTTGTTGAAATCATAGCCTGCTCTGATGTCCCAAGCCCAATCCCCCTGGTTTATTTTTTTGGCGCGCTCGGCTTTTGCATCCTTGATGAACACCTCAAAAATTTTGTCAACGCTAGTCATGTATCCATAAAACTGAATACTAGTGCCAATATGATATTTGCTATAAATGGCAAGGTCAATGTCCGCCTTCATAGTGTGGCGGTTGCGATAGCGAAGCATACCTGCGGTTAACTTATCCCACTTGCTGTAAGCTGTACTGGTAGAGTCGTCTTTAGGCGTGGGTAACACGAATTTAGAAAAAGCATCACCGATAAAATCGCCAACATTTTTTGTGGCAACAGTATCGTTTAAGTCTACGCCATAGAAATAAGTATAGCCTATGAGCGTATTGATATCTACCGGTCCAATTTTTCCTTCTCCGGCAATGGATGTTTCCCATCCAAAAATTCTAGCCTTGGATACATTTTGGCTTTGGAAGTAAGGAAAGAGTGAACCGTTTTCAAACTTTGTTCCAAATGTGAATTCTATCATGTTTTTGAATTCTGTCCAGAAAAGCACGAAATCGTAGTAACCCAAAAACTTACCAATTTGAAAACTTCGCTTGTAACCAAGCTCAGCGGTCCATCCGCTTTCGGGTTTAATACTTGGGTTTGGTAAAATTTTGACACCGGCTAAATCATAGAGTACAAATCGTTCAGCCACACTGGGGAATCGGAAAGCGGAACCCCAACTGGCACGGATGTAGTTCAATTTTCTTATCTGCCAGTTTAATCCTAGACGACCAACGGGAGGACCAAAAACGAATGAACTATCTAGCCGAAGAGCTTCTCCGCGAAGTCCTCCGTTTATTGTGAGCCCCTTCCAGGTAAATTCTCCGATGGCATAAAGTGCAGGCTGGTCCATTTGGTGTTGTCCGAGTGTATTGTCCTCCATCCAAGAATGGTTGTTGACCGCTCCCACCAGCAAATTTACCCACGAACCAAACTGATGTCTGAATTGATATTCCGTATAGAGCGAGGTGAAAGAAGGTCGGCCGTCTTTTGCATCTGATTCACGTTGGTTAAAAACGCGCAAATTAATTTTGTGCACACTGTTTGATTTGTCGCGATAAGAAATCCATGGGTCAATCAGGTACTGAATGAAATCTTCATCAATGGAAACACCATCAGCTGATACGTATGGTGTGCTTGCACCTTTCCAATAAAACTGGAATCCATTTCTTCGGTACATGACCGTGGTGTTTAACCCCATTGTCAGGCGGTTAAATCTATGTGGAATATATTTCAGCTTGGTGTTGAAGCGAGCGAGATATTCATATTCTTCGTTTAGGTGGCTCTGCATCCCTTGGGCCATGCCGCTTATTACAAAATCAACATCTTTAAACTTTTGGCTGTGTAGAAAAGTCATCCCGGCCATGTTTGGCGCGTTTAATAGCTGACCATCGCGTTTCCACCATTGAAATGAATCCACCGGTGGTTTGCCTACTCCTTCGTAATAAAAGGTAAATTTTGTTTGAGGTTCTTCACGAGGGTAAGATGTTCTCACCTGTAATACTCCGTTGAGTGCTGAGGAGCCGTATTGCAATGTAGAAGCTCCTTTAATTAGCTCCATCTGTTCCACATTTTCGGTAGGCACAAATGACCATTTAATTTCTCCTCTGTCGGGACTCATAAGTGGAAGGTCATCAATTACAAGGGTAACACGACTTCCGGATCCATAGGCGTAACCACTACCACCGCGTATGCTGGCTTGTCCATCAAGGATAGTAACTCCCGGTATTTTTGTAATCGCTTGTTGTAAGTTGGTAATGTTGTTGTTTTCCAACATTCGGGGCTTTATAACATCTGTGGAGCCAGTTAGCTTTTGAAGCTTTACAGCATATTTACTTTCTCCGATAACAACAGTACCTAACTCAGTGGGTTTTTCACCCATCTCAATATTTATCGTTTTAGTTTCTCCGGCTTTTAAGTTGTAGGTCTGAGTATCTGGCTGCATGCCGAGATAGCTGAAGATAATTGTAACATCACCTGGGTCCACATTTAATTGAAAACTTCCTTTTTCATCAGTGAGTGTGCCGTTAGCCGGTGGTTGCAGCACGGTAGCCCCGTCCAGGGGGTTGCCGTTTGCAGCATCTTTCAATGCGCCCTTAATTACGGTAGATTGGGCTACTGTGGTGTAAAAAAAGAATAAGTGGAGTAGAATTACTGCAAATAATTTACGCATGATTTAGCGTTTATATTTAGTGGGCAACATTAAGAATTATTTAGCTGCCCACTTTTTGTCAATGTGAATAACCCTGCCAAATGGTTAGCAGGAAGTACAGCCTATAAGATTGGTTTTATTTTCTTTGTTTCTATGGTATTAGAAGAGTTTACTCAAAAGTTTGCAGAATGCTTTCATCATACGGACGCATCTGAAATAAACCCCGATACAAAATTTAAAAACTTGGAGGAGTGGGGAAGCATGCTGGCACTTATCATCATTGCTATGGTAGATGCAGAGTATGGCAAATTACTTTCATCCGAAGATTTAAAAGCTGCCGAAACGGTATATCAATTATTTGAGCGGTTGAGAAACCAGTAATACGAATAGCCCGTCACAAGATTTAAGGAATAACAGCCATCCAAAACTTATTGTGAAGAGGATTCTTCAGAAAGACTATTCTTCCGTTTGTTCCAATTCAATCTTTAATCTATGCCTCTTGGCACCTATGTTATAGATTATCTGGAAAATTAGAAATACAATCGCAAAGTAGGTGAAGGCTGCGAATGTCACCATCCAATCCCACTCCACCCATCCCAATATGAGTGCCGCACAAATGGGTATTGATATCACTGAAAGTGTAATTAGCACGGCTGCTGTCTGTTTGTCATTCAACCCGAAATAGACCAGGTGGTGCGTAATGTGGTCTTTGCCCCCCACAAATGGAGATTGTCTGCGCATCAGTCTGCGTATGGTTACAGTAATGGTATCCATAAGAGGAACTATGAACATAAGCATGGGCACCACAAACTGTTTTAACTGAATCCACTCAGGAGAGGCATTGTCTCTAAAGTTCCAGAAGAACATGATGCTGGTTGCAGCAAGAAACACCCCTAAAAACTGGCTCCCCGTATCGCCCATATAAATGCGGGATGGGTTCCAGTTGAAGTACAAAAAGCCAGACAAAGCCCCCAAAACACCGACTAACATGACTAATAAAAATGTATTGCTGGATATACCCTGCAAAGCAATGACCGTAATAAGGCCACCAATAATTGACATTGATATGGAAGTAGTAATTGCGTCCATATTATCCAGCATATTAATACTGTTCATTAATCCAATAACCCAAAGTACAGTAATGGCAAAGTCAAATGCCGGATTACCGGATACTCGTATGTATACATCAGATATAATTAGGATAAATGCACAGGAAAGTTGGGCTATAAATTTGGCAAGTGGATTTGTGTTATAAGCATCATCAGCCAAACCAAGAATAAACCCAAGGCTTGATGAAGCGATTATTCCAATCAGGCTCTTGTCGAAAAACGTATTCGAGTCGCGCGGTAATGTGCCAATTACCGAAATGGAAATCAGGAATAATATAAAGAAGGAAATACCGCCAATGGCAGGCTTTACGGCTGTTGCCCACCTTATCTGATTCGTGTCAGATGAACTTCTGGATCCAAGATTGAATGAAAAACGAAGGAATAACCAGTTAATCAGAAACGAGAAAAAACTACTGATCAAGAAATACAAAAGCAGAAATAGGAAGATGATCTGACCTTCGCTCATAACAAATCCGATTTTTCGGAATAATCAAAAAAACACAATTGAAGTAGGCGTTTACCTACCCCAAATATAAAAAAGGTAAACGCAGATAGATTGCGGTGTTAGAGGCGATTGTTGCTAAAAAATAGCAACAAAATGTTTCAAGGTTACGACATTGTTCAATTCTGTAACAGCTTTGCCACCGATGCAGCGTGTTATGCTTATCTCAGTTCTATCAAATGGGAAACGGGTTTCGTGTGCCCTAAATGCCAACACACCGGTTGGTGCAAAACCAAGTTAGCGCATGTGCGCAAATGCAACCGATGCAAGCACAAACACTCCGCCACCGCTGGCACTTTGTTCCACCAACTCAAGTTTCCTATCCGCAAGGCCTTTTGGATTTTGTTCTTGGTAGGAAGCTCCAAAAAAGGCATCAGTAGCACCGAGCTTTCCAAGCGGCTTACCCTGCGGCAAAAGACTTGCTACTACTTCAAACGAAAAGCCATGGCGGCCATGCAAGCCTTCAACCAAGCAGCCGATAAACTACAAGGCCGCGTAGATGTAGACGAGTTTTTTGTAGGTGGAAAGAAGAAAGACCTCCCCGGTCGTTCTAAGGGCAACAAGAAGGAAGTAGTGATGGGCATAGAGATGAAGAAGGGAGGTATTCTGCGCTGCTTTGCCCGACACATCCGTCATGCAGGCACCAAAGAACTGCGCCCATTCTTCCGCCAACGCATCCACCGCAGTGCCGAGATACGAACCGACCAATGGCGCGGCTATCGCCCGCTCCAAACCGAATACCAGAACATGTGGCAAGAAAAAAGTGAACCGGAGCGTAACTTCAGGCTCTTTCACCGGCAGGTCATGATGTTTAAAGCATGGCTGAGGGGTATACATCATAGCGTGCAGCAACTGCAACCTTACTTAGAAGAGTTTACCTTCCGCTTCAACCAACGTGGCGATGAAAACATCTTTGACCAAATACTTCATCTGATGATACACCAACCACCCATCTACATCAAAAATCTAAATTCGTATCGGGGTTGTTAAACGCCTACTTCAAAAACACAATTTAAGACCTGTTCCTAAATTGTCAATACCTTCTTGGCTACAACTACATTACTGCTAATTACGCTTAAACAGTTTCTTGAAAAGTGGCTCCTTTTTAGGAGTTTCTTTAGTGGAGTAATAGCCATCTCCATACTTTGCCCCATACCCGTAGCCATACCCATAGCCGTAGCCATAGCCATACCCGTAACTATAACCATAGTAATAACCATAGCCCGAGGCCCCTCTGCCAAAATCATTTAACACACAAGATAAGTTCCTCAGTTTGTTATCGCGCATGATGCGGTTCACATTCTCTACGAAATTTCTGTTAGAGTAAGATGTTCGGAGAACGTAGATTGGATAATCGCTCTTTTTTAATATCTCAAGTGCATCTGTAACTAATCCTATAGGCGGAGTATCTAAAACAATATAGTCGTATCGTTCTTTGAGGTATTCTATTAATTCATCCAACGATGGCAAAAGAATAAGCTCAGAAGGGTTGGGCGGTATAGGTCCTGATGTTATAAAATCAAGATTTGGAACACCTGATTCCATAATGCACTCATCAATAGTGGTTTGACCACTCAGGATGGTACTGACGCCTTTAAAACTTTCCACCTCAAAAATTTTATCCAGCCTTGGCTTTCGCATATCAAAATCAAGAATGATAACTTTCTTATTAAGTAGGCTAAGTATGGCTGCAATGTTGAGTGATACAAATGTTTTTCCTTCTCCCGGAATGGTAGATGTGGTAGAAATTATCTTGGTCCCCTGTTTGGAAGCAATAAACTGGAGATTAGATCGAATAGCTCTAAAAGCTTCTGTAATTGTTGCCTTTGGGTCTTGTGTGACTACAATCTGGGAGCGCTCCATTTCTTCCCTGTGTCGAGGAATAACCCCTAACAGCGGAGCACGTGTTTTCTTGACCACGTCATCTACAGAGATAATAGTATTGTGTAGCAGATATCGGATGATGATTAATAATAATCCTAATACAAGCCCTACGGCAACACCGCCAATTTTTATAAGGTTTCCTTTTGGTGAAATGGGAGAATCAGGCAAAATTGCCTTTTCGAGCGTAACATAATCAGATACAATTCCGGCAGTCGCAATCAAATAGTTCGATTTCTGCCCGTAAAGCTCTAACACAAAATTGTTCTTGATGTTCCCCATTTTATCCAACCGGGCATACTTACTCTGCAAATCGGGAGTCCTCAATATTTCGGACATGTATTTCCCGTATTCCTCTCTTGTTTGCTGATAACTTGTCTTTAAACCCTCTATAGAATTTTCTACGTTTTTAAAAAGTCTGATTTTGGATTCCTCAATACGATTATCAATCATTCTGGTTTGTGGGTGCTGTGTAGTAGCATCCATCAAAAGATTTTTTCTTTGATTTTGCAATTCATTAATTGCTTGAATTTCAGTATCAAAGTTAGAGGTGGGAAACTTAAACTTATAGGAGGGAAGTATGCTGTAGTCTTTCGTTTTGAGGAGATACTCTTTTAGTTTGAAGAGTAGCTTTAAGTCGTACTCATAATCTTTGAACAGGTCCTCATACTTTGAAGTTTTTGTCGTTAAATCCCCAATATAGTTTAACCCTTTATCGAAAAAATTATCTCTGAGCCTAAGCAGCGAGACAGAATCCATAAATTGGTCTGAGCTTGTTGTGAATGTGTCTATCTGCGCATCTAGAAATTCAAGAATGCTGATAAAGCTCTCCTTCTTTCGCTCAATATCGTATTTGATAAATTCTTCCGAAACGGTTGCTACAATATCACGTGCTCTAACAGGATTTTTATCTTTATAAAGTAGCGATATCGTTTTAGTGCCAAAGTCGATAGGCTCCACTTGAAGTTTACTAGAGAGTTCGGATACCAAATCATCCGTTTTCATAAACTTGAAATAGAAAATTCCGGAAAAATCTTCGTCTTTAAGTTTGTCTCTATCTATAGTAATCTGGATATCCAGAAACTTGTTTTTAATGGACTGTCCTGATTTTATAGTGTATTCATAATCAACACCACTAAAGGTTAAGCCTACATAAAGTGTTGACCGGTCCAGTAATTTTACATAAATCGGTAGGCCAAATATATCCTCTGACTTTGTCCATCCGCTGACAACGAATGGAGTTTGAGTGTACAGCTCAGTATTAATAAACTTAGTTTTCCCTTCTTTGAAATAAGCGATGCTAAGAGGAAGTTTAGCAATTACACGTTCCAACAATAGCTTGGAGTTCATGAGCTGCATTTCTCTTCTGATCTCGGACTCATCCTGCTCATACACTAACTTTCCAACACCCAGCATTTGTGTTTTCTTTTCCTGCTTGAGCATCAATTTGGTGGATGATTCGTAAATCCTGGGGGCATATCGCAGGTAAACCAGTGCAAGTGTGGTGGTGAGCAATACCAAAAGTATGACCCAAATTACCGATCTGTTTATTATGAAAATTAACAGCCCAACATTAAAATCATCTATTGGGCTGAACGATTCTTCGTTGGCTTCGGGAGTTTTGATGGAGTCGTTACTTTGCAAGGGTAGTAATTAAGACAATTAATGTACTCACTGTGGTCAGCAGACTAATGTATGGAACCAATGGAGATAAAATAGCATTGGGCACATTATATCTGAAATCAAGGTATATAATATCATTAGACTGTACAATGAGATCCGATTTGCGGAGTCCTTCAAGAGTAGACAAATCAATGATGGTGACTTGTGGATTTTTCAAATCACCCCTTATCACTTTAATGTTATAAGCTTTAAAGTTTTCAGGTATACCACCCGATTTGGCAATGACTTCCAAAATTGTGGTGGGTGCTTGATTTAAAGGAATGATGGAACTGGTGCTGCCTCTGAAAAAAAAGACGCGTCTGTTTATGACTGTAACCACAATGTAAGGGTCTACATACAGAGATGCATATTTGTCGGAGAGAATCGTCTCCAATTGAGATTCCGTAAATCCTTTCACAAACATCTCTCCTAGAATAGGAAGATTTACAAACCCCTCAGCGTCCACCAGATATTGCAGCCCTGCAAGTTGAGTTTGCGTGGCTTGAATACCCGCACTACCACTTACTGCATCAATTAGTTTAAATCCATCACGGGTAAACAACTGTACCGTTAGCTGATCGCCCGACTGAATAATGTATTCATCTACTTTTTTTTGTGCCAACTCAAAATACTGATAATCCTTTTGCCGAAACATATTGTTGGGGAAAAGAAGTTTACATGATGGCAAAAATGCCAATAGCAACATCGGTAAGAGCAGAAAACGGAGATACCTAAGACGATTCACAAAGACAAACATAAAAAAATGATTCGCCTGCAATAAACTAACCCGCCAACATTGATTTGTAAAGTGTAGCCATATCGGAGCATAATCGTTGGTAGCTGAAATGGTTCAAAACGTGGTCGACACCAAGGTTGCTCATGTTGCTTCGAAGTTCGGTACTTTCCACTAGTTGAAGAAGATGCGTACTAAATTGAGCAACATCTTCACTTTTGCAGAGCAGGGCCGTTTTGTTCTCTATGACTATATCCTCTATTCCACCAACCCTGGTAGATACAATCGGCTTTCCTGATGCTTGCGCTTCAATGAGACTAACCGGAGTACCTTCATTTTTTGAGGTAAGGCAAATTATGTCAAGTCCCGCATTACACACGTCCACATCTTTTCGCCAACCTGTAAATACGACTCTGTCATGTGTATGATTTAAAAGGCCTAAATCATTCGCCAATTGCTCCAACTTTAGTCGCTCTTCCCCATCACCTACTATGACAGCCTTAATTTTTTTGCTTGTCATCGTTGATACAGAATGCACCGCTCTTAAGAACATCTCATGATTTTTAATGGGTACCAGCCGGCCAATGATTCCAATAGCTATCTCATCAGTCTTTATCTGATACTGCTCTCTAAAAGCGATTCGTTTCGAGGGTAAATCTTCAGTAAATTTTTTAAGGTCAAATCCCAATTGAATAATTTCAAACTTTTCGGCAGGAGCAATTTTGTAAGTATCTGACAATTCTTCTTTCTGGCTTTTGCTTAAGGCTATGATTTTTGAAGTTTTTGTAGCTAAGTAGCGTTCTATCTCCAAAAAAAATCGGGTTTTGGCTGGACTGAAATATCCGTGAAATACATGACCATGATACGTGTGAACGATGCGCTTAACACCGCAGTGATGAGCAGCCAAACGTCCAACGGCCCCCGCTTTTGCTGCATGCGTATGCACAATATCCGGTTTAAATGTTTCTATGATATTTCTGAGTTTATAGTATGATTTGTAGTCTCTAAGCGGGTTAAGTTCTCTATACATTTCGGGAATGTATACCGGGTGCAGGTCCAGATTCTTAACAATAAATTCGGAGCTTTCCTCTGCGTCATCTTTCATGCCTGACACAAGCATTGTTTCAAAATCTGTTTCCAGATACTTGCTCAAGTAGGCCGCATTGAACGTTGGTCCGCCCAAGTTAAGGCGGTTGATGATGCGTAATATTCTAGGTTTGTTGGAAGGCATAGGAAAGGCTATCAGTCATTGAACGTTTGTTTCCACCAATACTGAAAGACTAACAATCCCCAAATAGTAGCGTGTGCGTCCTCCGGATTATTGCTGTATAGTTTTTGTTTTAAATTTTTGATGGTGCTTGTGTCAAATATTTTTTGTTGTTCAATGAATTCATCCTGCAAGAGATTATTTTCAATTAAATCTTTGAGGCCGGTTTTCATCCATTGGAGCAGTGGTACTTCAAAGCCCCTTTTGGGTCTAGTATAAAGCTCGGCAGGTAAATCTGTACGAAAAGCCTCTTTCAAAATTTTTTTGCCACCATTTTTATCAATCTTAAAATCAATGGGGAGCGAAAATGCAAAGTCAACAACAGTATAGTCAAGGAGCGGCACTCTCACTTCTAAGCTATTGGCCATGCTCATATAGTCTACTTTGGCAAGCATATCACCTGACAGTACAAGTTGTGTGTCTGCATAAAGCACATCATTTAAATCACCGGTATCAGTCACCCAATTTTCTATAAACTTTCTTCGTTTTGTTACTTCGTCTTCGCTAAGTTCGTGTTGTTTGTGTAGTAATTGAAGCGCTGTTGCGGTTGTGTTGAAGGAGCACCAACGCCAATATCTTTCTGCATTAGATAAGTTCATCCCTTCGCCAAATCGCTGAATCTGCCTAAATAGGTTGCCTAATTTTCCATGGCGTGATTTGGGTAGTAGCTTTATAGCGGGCAAACTGCAGCGGACTAATGTGTTTAGCGCGGATGCGTTTCGAGCCCGTAGCTCTGCCTTATGTTTATTGTATCCGGCAAATAACTCGTCACCTCCATCGCCCGATAATGCTACGGTTACTTTTTGTCGGGTTTTTTGGCTTAATATGTACACCGCAATAGCGGAGGAATCGGCAAAGGGCTCATCGATATAATCGAGAATAGAAAAGATGTTATCAAACATTTCATCATTAGAAATGGAGAAAACAGTATGGTTGGTGCCATATCTCTGAGCCACCAAGTTGGCATACTTCGTTTCGTCAAAGTAAGGCTCATCTTTAAACCCAATGCTGAATGTGTTGAGCGACTTTACTTTGCTTGCAGCACAAGCAGTAATGATGGAAGAGTCAATTCCACCGCTCAAAAAAGTGCCTAATGGCACATCACTGACTAACCTTCTTTCTACCGACTCATGAACCAGGCGCTTTAGCTTTTTCTTGCTTGTTTCGTAGTTGAAATTCTCTGATTTAATGATTGTTCCGGCCTTAAAAGGTAACGTATACCAAACGCTAGATTTTATATCACCATCGCTACTGATAGTAGCGTAACAGCCGGCACCAAGTTTCTCGAAATTTTGTAGAATACTGTATTGTGGTGGAATATAGTTTAATTGAAGATACAATGCCAGTGTGTTATAGTCGATTGATTTTTTGCACGGAAATTTATAAAGCGCTTTCATTTCACTGGCAAAGGCGATGAATGTATCATCCCTGTATATTACTAAAGGCTTAATGCCAAATCTATCACGTGCAAGAAACAGTTCCTCTTTTTGTGAATCGTATATGGCAAACGAAAAGAATCCATTCAATAGTGGGAGACATTTTTCCTTGTATTTGCTATATAGCAGTAGTAGTACTTCTGTGTCCGAATGCGACTGAAAAGTCTCACTCGCAAGATGCTGTTCTTTAAGCTCGCGATAGTTGAATATTTCACCATTAAACACTATGGTAAACCGACTCGTGTAGTCGGTCATGGGTTGGTGGGCCACAACTGATGTGTCAATTATGGAAAGGCGAGCATGTGCAATGCCAATCTTTGCAGAGCAAGTTTTTGTTTGTTGAAAATCAGGTCCGCGCTTCTGCAACTGTTTAATGGCTGACTGTAAACATCCTGCTAATTCGTGATGGTCGTTCTTCGAAAAATAACCTGCTATTCCGCACATTTCAATGCTAATATCAAATATTTTTAAATGTTACACCATTATAGAGCATTTTGGACAGCTAAATTGCTCGTGTAAAAAGCGATAAACAATTAAGTTCGCGTCATGCTCGAATTGGCGAACGACCTTTTTTTGTTGCCCTTCTTCATAGCGATCTTTTACTTCATGGCTATAAGAACGAGAAATGCCAATAGCGATAATTTTCTCTACAGAGCATATTACATTAAAGGGCTTAATTACAAGATTATAGGGTCTGTTTTTTTTGCTTTGATCTATGTTTTTTATTACAAAGGGGGGGATACTATTTCCTTCTATTGGACGGTAGCGCCTGTTCACAAATTGATGTTCAAGGACCCGGGGGCATTCTTCAAGTTTGTTTTTGATCCCTACTCCCTATATCCGTGGCCTTGCGTAAGCGATGCTGCCAAGTATGGTGTCATCTACCTTATCAAGGGCAGTGCCTCACTCACTACGATCAAAATAGCATCAATCGTCAATATTTTTTGCTTTAACTCATTTTTTATGCTCTGCCTCGCATTTGCATATATCTCCTATTTGTTTGAGTGGCGGATGTTCATGCTCTTGAGCACTATCTATCCTTCGCTTCATAAGCAATTTGGGTATGCATTTTTAATGATTCCATCCGTCATATTCTGGGGCTCAGGACTATCAAAAGATAGCATAATGATAGGCTGTATCATGTATTTTGTTTACTGCTTTTACATGGTGTTTATAGTTAAGAAGAAGATTTTAAAGTATGTATTGCTTTTGATTTTTGTTGCATTTATAATTTCGCTCATCAGAGGCTTTATCTTGTTCACGGTGCTCCCTTGTTGTATCATTATGGCTATGGTCTATTATCAGGCACAGATAAAAAGTTCCGGACTACAATTTTTAATTGGACCACTACTGCTGTTAGTTGGTGGCGCGGCTTCCTTTGG
Organism: uncultured Chitinophaga sp.; assembly: GCA_964419635.1. GTDB lineage: Bacteria > Bacteroidota > Bacteroidia > Chitinophagales > LD1 > Bog-950. The sequence continues at coordinate 13,322 of CAYQRR010000007.1, forward strand.
TGTGGTAAAGGGAATTGGTAATTCGGTTGACTCATACAACGTTGAATCGCTCCAGGCCAAAGCGGAGGGTTTTCGCAGTTGGCACTCAACATTAAACGAACAGGGAGGATCTGGCTATAGTATAGAGGGTGAGCTTGACTACTCTATCGGTGGAATTTTACGTAAGGCTCCTGTTGCAATGGCTGTAACTTTGTTTGGACCATTTCCGTGGGAGGTGCGCAATTTTGTAATGCTGCTATCAGGAATCGAAGCCATTATTTTCTCTTATGTGTTTCTAAAAACGTTTACTAATTCCAGAATTTATAAGCTGTTTGGCGTATTGACAAAGGATCACATTATTGCTTTTTGTGTGCCATTTGTTCTGGTGTTGGGTACTGCTATTGGGTTAACCAGTTTCAACTATGGCGCATTGGTTCGCTATAAAATACCAATCATGCCCTTTTTCGCCACGTTTCTTATTTTGGTTAATTATCACCTAAAAAGAGCTAAGATATAGTGACCAAGAGTAAATCGAAGGAGGGAAGGAGAATCCTCTATATTGTTCATCATCGGTTAAACCGTTCTCCGGGACAGCGATACAGATGTGAACAATACTTGCGTTACTTAGAAAGCGCTGGTTTTTCCTATAACTTTTCCCCTATCATTCAGACAGAACAAGAGGATTTTTGCCTTTATCAGTCCACTCGCTTTATTGACAAGTTCTCGGTTTTTGCGAAGAGTTTTCTAAGGCGTACCCGAGATGTTTTTCGCGCATTCAGGTATGATTATGTTTTTATTTATAGAGAGGCATTTTTGACGGGCTCCGTTTTATTTGAACGGTTATTGAAGTTAAGCGGAGCAAAAATTATCCTGGATTTTGATGATGCTATTTGGCTACCGGATATATCAGAGGCAAACAAAAAATTCAGTTTCCTGAAGCGGCCCCAGAAGATTGATGATATAATTCGGTTAAGCGATAAGGTAATTGTTGGAAATGCTTATCTGAAAGAATATGCATCCCGACTAAATGGCAATGTTGAGGTTTTTCCATCTACTATCGATTTGGAGTACTATCAATATACCCCTAAATCCTTTCACAATCCGACTTCAGTGATTATTGGATGGAGCGGTAGTCATACTACCATAAAACATTTTGAAACGATTTTACCAGTAATCAGGAAGATTAAACTACAATTTGGCAACCAGGTAAAGTTTGTAGTATATGGAGACAAAAATTACCAGCATAAGGAATTAAACATTCAGGGAATTGCCTGGAGTCATGATACAGAAGTGTCGGTTATTTCCTCTTTTGATATTGGGATTATGCCATTACCTAACGACCGCTGGAGTCAGGGAAAATGCGCCATGAAGGGACTCCAATATATGGGTTTAGGAGTGCCCGCTGTGCTTGCACCGGTTGGTATGAATAATGACGTTATACAGCATGAGTGGAATGGATTCTTGGCTTCAACCGAAGAAGAATGGTTTCAGTGCTTGTCTAAGCTAATCACTAGCCCAGCGCTTCGAAAACAATTAGGCGAAAGAGGCAGAAAGACAGTGGAGGAGCAATTTTCTTGTCAGCAACTTCATCAGAAATACGTTGATATTTTATCGTTCTAGTTTTATAATTGAATATGAAAAAAGCATTAGTGTGTGGCGGTGGTGGTTTTATTGGCAGTCATTTGGTGAAACGACTCAAGCGCGAAGGATACTGGGTTCGTGCCGTAGATTTAAAACGTCCTGAGTTCAGTCCATCCGAGGCTGATGATTTTGTTATTGGTGATTTGCGGCTTCAGGAGGTTTGCAATAAACTATTTGATGAGCACTTTGACCAGGTTTACCAACTAGCCGCGGATATGGGAGGAGCGGGATACATTTTCACAGGTGAAAATGATGCACATGTGATGCACAATTCGGCACTCGTAAATTTGAACATCGTAGAACTATGCAGGATTCATGGTGTAGAAAGAGTATTTTATTCCTCCAGTGCTTGCATGTATCCGGCCCACAATCAGGAAGACCCGGACAATCCTCAGTGCAGCGAAGATTCAGCCTATCCGGCTCACCCCGATAGTGAGTATGGCTGGGAAAAATTGTTCAGTGAGCGATTGTATTTGAGTTATAGTCGAAATCATGGACTTAAAGTTCGTGTAGCTAGATTTCACAACATTTTTGGACCAGAAGGGACATGGGAAGGGGGCAAAGAAAAAGCACCTGCCGCTTTGTGTCGTAAAATTGCCAAGGCAGGCCATAGCGGAACCATTGAGGTTTGGGGTGATGGAATGCAAACCCGTTCCTTTCTTTACATTGATGAGTGCATTGAGGGAATAAGACGGCTAATGGAAAGCGATTGGGAAGGTCCCGTAAACATTGGCAGCGGGGAAATGATATCCATAAATGCCTTGGCAAAATTGATATCGGACATTTCGGGCAAGGCCATTGTGATTAAAAACATACCCGGACCAACCGGTGTACGGGGCAGGAATTCGGATAACCGACTTATCTCCCAAAAACTCGGTTGGTCGCCTAATTATCCACTCAAAAAAGGGATAGAAAATACTTACCGCTGGATTGAGGCACAATGCAGGAAAAAGGCTGAACAGCAATAACGTTAGGCATCTATTCTTGCAAACTTAGCGTGGCTTTCTATAAAAGCTCTGCGCGGAGGCACCTCGTCACCCATTAACATGCTGAATACATAGTCGGCCTCTGCAGCACTGTCAATAGTAATCTGACGTAAGGTCCTGGTAGTTGGATTCATGGTTGTTTCCCATAACTGTTCCGAATTCATTTCTCCTAAACCTTTATAGCGCTGAATGTTCACATTGCTTTCGTTTCCACCTTTTGCCAGTTGCTTTACAGCTGCCTCGCGCTGCACATCGTTCCAACAGTATACTTCTTCTTTCCCCTTTTTTACCAAGTAAAGAGGTGGTTGCGCCACATAGATATGGCCCTTTTCAACTAACTCTTTCATATAACGGAAAAAGAAGGTAAGAATCAAGGTCGTGATATGTGAGCCATCCACATCGGCATCACACATAATTACAATTTTGTTGTACCGCAGTTTAGATATATCGAGTGCTTTGGCATCATCTGTAGTTCCAATCTTTACACCTAAAGCCTGAAACATGTTACTGATCTCATCGTTGTCATAGATCTTATGTTCCATGGCTTTCTCCACGTTCAGAATTTTTCCGCGCAGCGGTAGAATAGCCTGGAAATTTCTATCGCGACCTTGTTTGGCCGTTCCTCCTGCGGAATCACCCTCTACGAGGAAAATTTCTGATGAATCGCGATCTTTGCTGGTGCAATCGGCTAGTTTGCCCGGTAATCCGCCACCGCTTAGAGCGCCCTTCCGCTGCACCATTTCGCGTGCTTTACGCGCTGCAGCGCGTGCTGTTGCCGCCAACACTACTTTGTCAAAAATCAGTTTGGCTTGCTTCGGATTTTCTTCCAGATAATGCTCTAATACTTCTCCGAAAATCTGCTCCACAGCACCGGACACTTCATTGTTGCCAAGTTTGGTTTTGGTCTGCCCTTCAAATTGTGGCTCCGGTACTTTCACCGATACGATGGCGGTGAGTCCCTCTCTGAAATCATCGCCCACAATTTCCACTTTTAGTTTTTCAAAGAGCTTATTCTTCTCCCCAAAAGATTTAAACGTTCTGGTTAGCGCACGTCTGAACCCGGCCACGTGTGTGCCCCCTTCAATTGTATTAATGTTATTTACATAGCTATGTACATTCTCTGAATAGGTAGTATTGTATTGCAGGGCCACTTCTACGGCAATGTTATCGCGGCTTCCTTCTACCCAAATTGGCTGTGGAATGAGTGGATCGCGGGTGCTGTCCAAATACTTCACAAATTCAATCAATCCACCTTCGCTAAAAAAATGAATCGATTTAAAGGTTCCTGTTTCATCTTTTTCGCGCTCATCTGTGATGGTGAGGTTAATTCCTTTGTTGAGAAACGCCAACTCGCGAAGACGGGCTGCCAGCGTATCAAAACTATAAACAGTGCTCGTGAAAATAGTGGCATCCGGTTGAAAGGTTACTACTGTTCCGCGGTAGTCAGTAGAGCCTACTTCTTTTACAGCATAGAGGGGCTTCCCTTCTGAGTATTCTTGTTCGTACACCTTACCCTGGCGATGAACCTGTGCCTTGAGGTGTGTAGAAAGTGCATTCACACAACTAACTCCCACACCGTGCAATCCTCCCGAGACTTTGTAACTGTCTTTGTCAAATTTCCCCCCGGCATGCAACACCGTCATGACCACTTGCAATGCGCTAACTCCTTCCTTCTCGTGAATATCAACCGGTATACCACGTCCATCATCTTTTACCGATATCGAATTGCCTTCATGAATAGTTACATAAATGTTTTTGCAATGACCTGCCAATGCTTCATCAATGGAGTTATCAACTACCTCATATACCAAGTGGTGTAGTCCTTTGATGCCTGTGTCGCCAATATACATGGCGGGCCGTTTGCGAACGGCCTCCAACCCCTCCAATCCCTGGATACTGCTGGCTCCGTATTCTTGTTTTTTTGTGTTTTGTTCCATCTTTTCTGCTACTGGTTCTGAACTCATTTTTAACCTAATTTATAAGTGTGCGAATCTAATAATCGCCCTCATCAATCAATCGTATAGCCGGGTTAATTTATCCTCAAAAATCACATGATGTGGATAAGAAATAAGGGGTAAGCGCTCTTGAATTCGGTCCGGGTGAAACGAACAATTTTCGGGATGTATTATCAGCTAAAAAGAACCTGAAATTCACTTTGTGCTTTGGCAAAATCTTCGGGTATGCCAATGTCTATAAAGTAACTGTCAAATGCAATTCCGCACAGGCGTTTTTGATTTACCTCTTTCTCCAACACCTCTTTTTCAAATGAGAATTTTTCCAAACTCACCGAATCCAGCATTTGCTTATCCAATATGTATACACCACCGTTGATAAGCCCTGCTGGGGTTTGCTTTTTTTCGTTGAAACTGGTAATTCTGCTTCCATCTAGCACCACGGTACCATATCGGTCAAAGTTGGTCATTGGTTTTAATGCCAAAGAGATGTCTGCTGATGTTTCTGCATGAAAATTCAGGAGTGTTTTCAGCGGTACATCAAAAAAAGTATCGCCATTTATCACATAAGCTAGTCCCTGCACATTGGAGAATGCTTTTTTTATACCGCCACCTGTCCCCAGGGGTTCTGTTTCACGGCTGTATTCAATTTTTACATCCAGATACTTGTCCCTGAAATAAGACTCTATTGCCATACTTTTGTAGCCTACCGCCAGTATAGCTTTTGTAATATTTTGTTTGGTCAGATACAGGAAAACATAGTGCAAAAACGGTTTGCCATTTATCATTGCCATGGGCTTGGGCAAATCCTGAATAACGGAGCGTAATCGGGTACCAAGCCCCCCTGCCAATACAATTGCCGGAATTTCTGTTTGCACTTTGATGGTAATTAAGCTTTGGCTGTAAATAGCGCTTCCTCCACCAACTGGCAGATGATGTGCCCCACGAGAATGTGTGACTCCTGAATTCTGGGAGTGTCGGAACTGGGCACATTGAAAAGGTATTGGCAACTATCTTTCATTTTGCCGCCCGACTCACCCGTGAAAGAAACGACAATCATCCCCCTTTTTTGAGCTTCTTGCTGAGCCAATAAAACATTTTTGGAATTGCCGCTCGTAGATATTCCAATCAGCACATCCCCTACTCTGCCGTGTGCTTTCACCGCCCGCTCATATATTTGATCATAGCTGTAGTCGTTTCCCACAGCTGTTAAAAATGAAGTGTTTACGTGCAAGGCCTCAGCCGGTAAAGGCTCTCTATCGCTGTAAAATCTACCGGTAAATTCGGCCGCCAAATGTTGTGCATCCGCGGCACTGCCTCCATTGCCACACAGGTAAAGTCTATGGCCATTTTTGAAAGCATCTGCAATTACTTCCGAAACTTTATGTATGCGCGCCACAAAATCCGCGTCATTCAGTAGTTTAGTTTTTACTTCTATGGAAGCGGAAATGATGGATTTGATTTTCTGCATGGGGCAAACTTCTAAAAAGTTGTTGTAAATTCTAAACGGCACCAATATTACAGGGTGGCCAGGAGGGCTTGTTCTTTCTTTGGTAACTTCTTTACCACCTCTTCGTAGCTATGATCTATCATCCATTTTAACTCTTTGGTTGGGATAGTTCCAGATTCAAAGAGAACCGTGTTCCACATTTTCTTATTCATATGGTAACCGGGTAAAATGTCGGAATATTTTTCTCGGTATTCTTCTACTGTTTCAGGATCCATTTTCAGATTAACGCTTAGTGGATCACTATCCAGCGACATAAGGAGAAATATTTTTCCCATAACCTTGAAAACCAACACCCCTTCCCCAAAAGGAAAACCCTCTGTGACTCCTGCTTTGGCAAGCGCATGATTTCTGATTTCCTCCACATGCATTGGTTGCAGATTCTGCTTTTATTTTACTCATTACCTGATCCGAGAAAGTTGTAAACTCGCGAAACGTTTCTGCGAGATATTTTTTACGTTGCGCTGGTAGCTGTAGTTCTTCAATAGGATTGAAATTTTTCCCCACATATTCAAAGGTTGGTTCGGGGCCGGAGGAGCCTACCGGTGCATACATCCATTTGCCCGCACGGAATACAAAACGCTTGTCTCCTTCAATAAAGGCAGCTTGGTTGTACTTATATTTTTCCATTGTATGTCCTTCGTTATCGTACCAAAAACTTTCCAACATAGGGAGATTGTCTTCGCGTTCTTCCATCATGGTATTCCCATTTTGACCTAATCCAACTGCCTTCAAAATATCCTGTTGCATAAATCTGGAGCTCACATTATGCGTCAGGGTTTTGGGAGTCGCAGATTCATGGTCCAACCAAAAAACAGGCACTCGGTTACCCCCGTCTGTTACATTGCTAAAATGATATTGCCAGCCTTGCTCACCGAAGTTATCGCCATGGTCGGCACAAAAAATAACTAAGTTGTCCTGTCCCTGATGCATTTCGCGGCAAAAATCATCTACAGTTTGGCGAATGAGTTTCCATGATAAGCGTTGCTTTTCGCGCAGAATGTTCAAGTCATCTTGTGTCAGTATCCCTTTGTCGTTCTTCAGAAATGACTGCGACAGAAAGTGAAAAAGAATCTTCCATTCATGAATCTTGTTGAGCAAGCCTTTGCTTAATAACGAAAAGGTATCGGCCATGTGGTAGGGATAATGCGTCTCCATCAGGTTTACAAACATGAATACCCCCTGCCCTTTGTTATTGTTTTCTTTTATCAACTGCTTCGCTTTGCCGAGTGCCTCGCGGGAGCAATTTTGCGCCCAACCTATTCCTTGTCTCAAATCTTCGCTAGCTTTCTCAAAAACCAAGTCTTTGGGTTTTAGAAGCATGCGTCTTATTCGAGGGCGATTGATGGAAATAGCAAGCCTTAAAACCATGGGATGTTTGCTTTCCACGATATCCCACGTTTTGATGGTATCATCAAAGCCCTTGCTCACGTTAAAAATATCGGTGGTTACAGGATTAGCTGTAATCTGCATGGGTTTGTAACCGGCTTCTTTTAAAATATCGGGCAAGGTTGGCATTTCATTTTTGACCCATCTGGTTTGCGAAGTAGCGCCATGTTGGTGCGGCAATAAACCGGTAAACATGCACGTGGTAGCCGGCAACGTCCAGCAGCCGGAGGAGCGGGCGTTAGTAAACTGTACAGCGTTCTGCTCTAGGTAAGGTACTCCGGGTGTGCCATCGGCATAAGCAGCATCGTATCGAAGGCTATCGGCTACTATTAGTATTACATTCTTTGGTTTACCCACACAATCAATTTAGGGCGCGAATGTATGATTTTTGAAAGGGGAAAAGAACGAAGCTTTGGCGAAAATTACTCTTTCAATGTATTCGTTTTTCGGATGGTGTTGCTTTCATTTTTTTTGCTTTGGACGGCAAGCAAACCTTTGTTCTTATTAAGTCTTGATTATCGCCTCATGAGGTCTTTAAAGGCCAGATAAAAACCAGCCCCCAAAAAAACTAAAGCAAACAGCAAGGTGAAATATGGCTTTGTATTTTGTAGCCACTCATCGGTTTTGTAGCCCAGAAAAAAACCAAGAGCAAAGGCTCCTGCAATTTGAAAACCGATACCGGAATATCGGAGAGCGTTACCAGTATTTTTGTCTTTCTGACCCATTAAGCTGCCGGAGCAATTTTGGGCCGGGCAACGGGTTGTTCAGTGCCTGTGGAATTGGTGGCCATGCTGCACTTTCCATTAAATCGGGCGCCTTCTTGCACCACTAATTTTTTCATTTTAATGTCACCGGATATCTGTGCCGTGCTGCTTAAAATCAGCAACTCGGCAACCTCCAGATTTCCGGTTACTTTTCCGTCAATGTAGGCATTTTGACAGACGATATTGCCTTCAATAACACCCGGTACCCCCACTACAACTTTAGACCTGGAGGATACGTTTCCGGTCACTTTGCCGTCAATTCTAACATCTCCTTCGGTGCTCACATCCCCGTTAATCAGAGTGCCTTGCCCGAACTGATTCATGGCATTGGGGCCGGTAGGTTTTTCTTCTTTTTTGTTAAACATATGCGATGTTTAGTTCCACTCAAATCGAAATTCTCAGAGGGCTAAAATACGATATAATCCCTTGGATTCAAGCTTTGGCCTGCATACCAAATTTCAAAATGAAGATGTGGGCCGGAACTGAGTTCACCGGTGCTGCCTACAATGGCAATTACTTCTCCGGCTTTCACGGCATCTCCGGTTCGCTTAAATAGTCTGGAATTATGCTTGTAAACCGACACCAAATCGGTAGCATGCTGTATGGTGATAACGTAGCCAGTCTCCAGCGTAAATGCGGCAGAGATTACTTTTCCGTCCAACATGGCCTTTACAGGTTCATCGGCTTTAGCAGCCACATCAATTCCAAAGTGTTCGCCTTTTGCATCGTATTCTTCTGTTACCGATCCCTCTACCGGTTTCATAGGATGCATTTGCTTTACCTGGTCTACGGTGCCATCGTCTTTTTTGGCACCGGCACTTAATGAGAAATTGTCCTCATCTTCCACTTGCTGTCTCAGCTCTTGTTCTTCGCTGGATAAGTCGGATAGCTTGATATCCGATTTGTCGGTGGGTGAAGTGTTTGTTTTCAATGGCTTGGTGGTATCCACTCGGCCTGCGGCTATATCCATTACATTTTGCAGCCATACTTCGCGGCCCTGCATTTCCCTGCGTAGCGAATCGGTTTTAAACTCGAGCTGTAACATCTGGCTACGATAGTTGTAGTCGCCAAAACCGGGAATGAAATATTTGAGAGGAGTGTAAATGATTGCTGAAGCTGTAAAAAATATCAGTGTAAATGCCGTAATGCTAAAAAACAGCCACACATTGGTACGGGTCAGCGTGAGGGCAAACTTCTCCTCAAACGTTTCATCATTCAGAATAACAAAGCGAAACCTGTTTTTCAGGTTCTTGTTCTGACTGGTTTTAATTTTATCTGCCATACGCTGCTAAGTGCACTAAGTTTGCTCCGTCCTTTTATTTTAACCCAAACAAAATATTTTTGTGTGTATCGAGTTATATCTTTCCATATAAATTTTATGCCCTTTTGAGTCGGTCAAAACTATCAATCTTTGGCTTTTACGTTTTGCTTTTGTGGTTGTGTGGCTGCTCCACGACCAACCACGGCATTTTACCCTCCCAGGCATATCATGATCTTACCTCTCATTATAACGCCTATTTCAACGCCAACGAAAAACTGAAAAATACACTTCGGGTTCAGCGCGACACGCATAAAGATAAGTTTGACTCGGTGATTGCCGTTTTCGATCACAATAACCCGGCCGATTTTGCTGCTAATTC
>CAYQRR010000008.1:0-3731 GCA_964419635.1 uncultured Chitinophaga sp.
TACCATATCCGGCTGTGGCGCTCATCGCTCCGAAAATAAAGATCAGTGATATGAACGACAGGATAACGATGTGGCCTGCAGTAATATTGGCGAATAAACGCATCATCAATACAAACGGACGAATCACAAAGCCCAAAATCTCGATGGGGGTAAGAATCAACAACACCGGCTTAGGAACACCCGGCATGGCCAGTATGTGCTGCCAGTAGTGTTTGTTCGAAGTAACTATCACAATAATGAGAACGATAGCGGCCAGGGTAAGGGTCACGGAAATGTTTCCGGTTACGTTAGCACCACCCGGAGCCAGCGGGATAAGCCCCATCAGGTTATTAGTCAGGATAAAGAAAAACACGGTAAGCAAAAAAGGCATGTATTTCTCATACTTCTTTTTGCCAATGTTGGGAATAGCAATATTGTCTTGTATAAAAAGGATGATAGGCTCTATCAGCGATTGCATACCGGACGGTGCGCGGTTCGCGTTTTCTTTGTAGCGAGCGGCAATCGGCAAAAACACCAGCAGCATGATAATAATGCTGATAAACAGGGCTGCCACATTTTTAGTAATAGAGAAATCTTTGATAGCATGTGTAGCAACAGCATCTTCATTTCCTGCTTCGTCCACCACAATAACGTGGCCTTCGTGCAACTGGTAGTGATAGTGCTGGCCATGCACTGTAGCATGTCCGTGCTCAAACGCGCTTGACATAAACACATCTACCCCTTTTGGGGTATACAGGATTACCGGCAGCGGAATAGCCGTGTGTCCCCACAGATGCCAGTCGTGGGCATCCAGAATGTGCTCCATAATCATTTTACCGGCATCAAATTTCTCTTCGTGATGTTCGGTGGTTGCTACATGGGTTTCGGCACCTTCGTGCGCATGCTCTTCGGCTGCTGCATTCAAGCCCATCAACAGAGCGAAAACCAGTGCCGTAAGCGTGTATTTTTTAGAGGAGAATAGGGTTGAAATCATGGCCGTTTTTCAAAAAGCGGTGCAAACATAAAAGAATATGGCAATCGGAAAAGTAAATGTGCGGTGCGGTGTCCTTTGTAGTAGCGGACATTATTTCATTTCCCGATTCAGGAAAAATACCTCCAGCGCTGTAAATCCGGTGTAATACACCAGAAAGTGGGCAATGAGCGCCCGAGGATGTTCCTGCGCCAAAAAGAAAAACAGGACAATAGCCACGATATAGATGAAAAATTTGAGGGTGGCCACCAGCAAAAACTTGCGCACAAATACAGCCGGCTTACCCTCGTTGCCGGTTACTAAAAATAAATGGAATCCCACCACACAGGCGGTGATAAAACCCAGCAAGGCATACCCCGTTTTGAGTTGTAAGTCTTCGGCAGCATGATGATGGACGTACTGTTGAAGCAGCACACATCCGGCTACGAAAACAATCACCGCCACAAAAAATCGAACCAAGGAGGTTTTCATAAACTATGATTTAAATCACGAATCAATGAAATGTTCGCTTATTCGCAGATTGCTATGAAGCTTTAATCCTATTTTTGCCTCAAAATACGGTGCATGAAAAGATTACTACTCCCTTTGTTACTACTGCTGCAGGTGGCTGCTTCGGCTCAGTTTTTTCAAGGTTTGCGCAACAGTCCATTCGGAGGTGTTACCAATGTGAGCACCAATCCCGTTATTGCCAACGGACGGTTTATTGCCGATGTCAATCTGCTGGCTGTTGGGTTTAATACAAGCAACAATTACATTGGAATCAACCGCAAAGTGTTCTTTAATCAGGATTTATTCAGCGACCACGATTTTCAGGCCAATCAGTTGAAAGAGCGGGTGAACGGGCGCGAGAAATATGCCTATGTAGGCATGCAGGCGCAGTTGCCCCTTTCGTTTATGTGCACCTGGAAAAAGAAAACCAATAAGTATGCCTTTGCCTTCACCTCGCATTTCAATAGCATTACCAATGCCGATAACTTAAGCGAGTCGCTGGCGCGGGTATCCTACTATGGCGTGGGCTATAAAGCGCAGGAAATCCTCTCTTTCCTCGACCAAGGAGTGGAGGATAAATCAGTATCCGTAAAGCACATGGATTGGATAGATTATGGATTAACCTATTCGCAAACCGTTTATGAGCAAGACGAGCACCTCATTACAGTGGGTGGTACCTTCAAACTTATTCAGGGGATTGCCGGAGGCTACCTGCATGCCAAAGACTTAAAATATAAGTGGGATGATTATGACACCCTGGACATTCTACGCACCGAAGTGAACTACAAATACTCCCAGGGGTCCATTTCTTCCAGGGGCTATCCCGTGGGCGAAATCAGCGACTATGTGAAAGACCTTTTTGCATTTAAATATGCCCGCCCGTCCTTTGCCGTAGACCTGGGCGTGACCTACGAGTGGAGCCCCGACAAGCGCGAGAATTACAAATATCAGATGGATTGCGAAGACTGGTGGCGCTTCGATAGAAACCGCTATACGCTCGCTGCCGGATTTTCTATCCTTGATTTTGGGGCGGTTAGTTTTAAGCAGGGCGAATACAGCGGCAACTTTGTGGCCGACATAGACGATTGGTATGTCAAAGGCTCCAAGTATCCCGGTGGATTGGAAAGCATAGATGATACTATCAGTGCGCGCTTTCAGGTGATACCGAGCGATAAACGCTACTTTACTATGTGGCTGCCGACTCGCTTTAACCTCTTTCTTGATTACCATATCTGGAAAGGCTTCGGGCTCAATTTTACGTCTATCATTTCGCCCAATATGGCTCCCAGGAGAAATATGGTGCACCACACAAGCACCTTTACCCTTACGCCCAAATACGACCACTCCTGGTTTGGCTTTTACCTGCCGGTAAGTGTAGATGTATTGGGCAATGTGAGCATGGGCACCACTCTGCGCATGGGTCCGCTCCTGGTGGGCACGCAGGATTTACTGGGGCTCTTTGCCAAGAAGAATGTCTACAATGCCGATTTTCATGTGGCGCTTAAAATTCCTATTCCGTATGGCCGCAAACACGACCGCGACAAAGACGGGGTGAGCAACCGCAAAGATAAATGCAAGCGTGAGCAGGGAACCTGTGCCACACAGGGTTGCCCCGACCGTGATGGCGATGGCATTACCGATGTGGAGGATGAATGTGTAGATGTCCCCGGACCGGTGGAACTGAAGGGCTGCCCCGACACTGACAAGGACGGCATCCTGGATAAAAACGATTCTTGCGTGACCGAACCCGGCCTGGCCGAATTTTACGGCTGCCCCGACCGCGATAGCGATAAAATTCCGGATAAGTTGGACCTCTGTCCCGATGTACCAGGTCTGCCACAGTTCAAGGGCTGCCCCGATAAGGATGGCGATGGTGTGGAAGACCGCCTGGATAAATGTCCCGATATACCGGGCGACACAGCTCACTTCGGTTGCCCCGATACCGATGGCGATGGCCTCTACGACTATGAGGATAACTGCATACAAGTGAAAGGCCCGCGCGAAAACAAAGGCTGCCCTTACCCCGATAGAGATGGCGATGGCGTATATGACCGGGACGATGCCTGCATAGATGTGTTTGGCGTGGCAGAGAACAAAGGCTGCCCACAGCTTGAGAAGAAAGAGATAGAGACCGTGAAAACCGCCTTTGAAAATCTGGAGTTTGAAACCGGCAAAGACATCATCCGTACCTCTAGTTATGCCTCTTTAAATTCTCTGGCCATGCTCCTGGTCAAAAAGGCCAACTACGGCCTGCGCATCGAGGGCCACACCG
>CAYQRR010000008.1:3741-5078 GCA_964419635.1 uncultured Chitinophaga sp.
GTGGGTACCGATAGCAAGAACCTCATCTTATCGCAAAAGCGCGCCACTGCCGTTAAAAACTACCTGAAGAAAAAAGGAGTGGAGGGAAGCAAGCTCGAAGACTTTGGCTATGGCGAAAGCAAACCGATTGCCACCAACGATACGCCCGAAGGCCGGCAAAAAAACCGTAGGGTGGAAATGACCATCACCTTCCGCTAAGCATTTCAAATAGGCAGCCACCGGCTGCCTGTTTGCTTATGGAGGCGGGCCTTAAGCCCAAAACTGAAAGTAAAGCAGCAGCACCACGGCAGCACTCATCAGCAGCATGGCTGTCAGACCCAGCACATTCATCAGCGGGCTGTTGGTATACTCGCCCATGATGGCCTTATTGTTAGAGATGTGTAGGATCATCGCTATAAGCACCGGAGCCGTGAGGCCATAGAGCACGGCTGTATACAGCAGCGATTGAATGGGCGACAGCCCGATATAATTCAGCGACAAACCCAGCAGGAGCGAGAGCGCAATAATTACATAGAAACCGCGTGCTTCGTGAAACTTCTTATCCAGCCCTTGTTCCCACCCAAAGGTTTCGGTGAGCATGTATGAAAGGGCACCACTCAGCACCGGTATGGCAATCAGTCCCGTGCCAATGACCCCCACTGCAAACAGCCCGTATGCCAGGTCGCCCGCCAGGGGCTTCAAAGCCTGCGCAGCCTGCTCCACGGTTTCAATATTGTGCACTCCACTCTTATACAATACGGTGCCGGTGGTTAGGATAATAAAATACATCACCAGGCCCGAAAACCCCATACCCAAATCCACATCGCTTTGCATAGCCTGTATGATCTTTTTATTCACCATCAGGTGTTTTTTCTGGTGTTTCATTTCTTCCACCTCCACCGAGGCCTGCCAGAAAAAAAGATAGGGCGAAATGGTGGTGCCCAAAATGCCCACCAGCAGCACCACAAAATCTTTGTCCCAACGCAGCGTGGGCACCACCGTAGCCCGCAGTATTTCTGCTACATCCTGCAGATACAAAAAAGGCACTATCAGATACACCAGCATAACCGCGCACAAATACTTGAGGGTGGACGCTATTTTCTCATAAGGCAAATACACGATAAGCCCCAGCAGCAGCAAGGTAAACAGTACGCTAAAAAAACCGGCATCCACAGCCGGAAACAGCAGGTTGCCCACCGCGCCCATGCCGGCAATATCGGCTCCAATATTCATTACAATAGCCGGACCGCTCAAAAGCAACATGGCATATAAGACCGGACGGGGATAATGTTTTTTGAGGGTGCCCGTGAGGCCCTGCGCGGTTACCAGCCCAATGCGCGCGCACATTTGCTGTATTG
>CAYQRR010000008.1:5088-5554 GCA_964419635.1 uncultured Chitinophaga sp.
TGAGAGGAAAAGCCACCAACGAGGTCCACAATGTGGCCAGTCCAAAGGCCGCCCCGGCCTGGGAGTAGGTGGCAATGCCTGAGGGGTCGTCATCGCTGGCGCCTGTCACCAGGCCGGGGCCGAGGGCTTTCCACAGGTGCTTCCAGGTTCCGGTTTTGGTTTGGGGCTTACTCATTATTGGTGCTAATGCCCCAAATAAAGTCATTTGCCGCAAGAGTACCGGACCCTTTTTGGCAAAACGGGCTCAATTCCCATCCATTTGGGTCTTTTTTTGTGCCAAAACACGAAAAGGTATAGCGGAAAGCGTCACCGCTGTACCCTTTGCCCTATCCGCTATAGCGGAAAGCCCTACTCCTATTTTAAACAGAGGCCAAGGCATACATTTTCCCCAAAAAGCAGAATGAGATAGGCAATTACAACATCCGAACCTTTGTAGTGGTGTGTTGTTTAATTATGTAAACATAAA
>CAYQRR010000008.1:5564-7353 GCA_964419635.1 uncultured Chitinophaga sp.
GCATCGTCCAGTTGCGTCCGCAGCCGCAGATCCCATGGACGAAATTGGCGACCAACACCTGATGACCAACCCCGACACTCCCTTGCGCGAAGACGCCTTTGCAATGGACGATGAGCTGAAGATAGAACTGATTGAAGAAAAATTTCGCGACATCATGCACATCCTCGGCCTCGACCTGCAGGATGACAGCCTCAAGGGAACCCCCCACCGCGTAGCCAAAATGTATGTGAAAGAAATTTTCAGCGGGCTGAATCCCGCTCATAAACCCAAAATAGCCCTCTTCGAAAATAAATACCGCTACCGCGAAATGCTGGTGGAGAAAGACATTACTTTCTACAGCAACTGCGAGCATCACTTTGTCCCCATTATCGGTAAGGCACACGTGGCTTACATCAGCAATGGCTCGGTGATAGGGCTCTCAAAAATTAACCGGATAGTGCAGTATTATGCCAAACGCCCGCAGGTGCAGGAAAGACTCACTATCCAAATTGCTAATGCGCTGAAAGAAGCTTTGAAAACAGAAGATGTGGCGGTGGTGATAGATGCACATCACCTCTGCGTATCGTCCAGAGGAGTGCAGGATAATCAATCTTCTACAGTGACTAGCAGCTACAGCGGTCAGTTTGAAAAAGAGGCGGTGCGCAAGGAATTTTTGACCTATACGGGGATGGCACGATAACCGACTACAGGTTGGGTTGGTACATCAAGAGCTTCTTGATAAATAAAAAAGCGGCAGGAATCTCTGCCGCTTTTTTGATAGTAGCCCCGAGCAGAATCGAACTGCTATCAAAAGTTTAGGAAACTTCTATTCTATCCGTTGAACTACGGGACCTTTTGCGGGGCGCTAAAATAAAAAGTCCCGCACTTGCCGGGCGGGACTTTTTAGAGCGATAACTATTTTTTTACTGCTTGAGGCGAGGGTCAAGTGCATCGGTCAATCCATCGCCTATCAGGTTAAACACGGTTACATTAATAAAGATGGCAAAGCCGGGGAAGATAGCCAGCCACCACGCTTGCGGTATTTGGCGGGCATAGGATAGCAACTGTCCCCAGGTAACCGTATCGGCCGGGCCAAGGCCCAAAAACGATAGCGTAGACTCAGTGAGAATGGCACCGGCTATACCAAAAGCGATGGAAATGAGCACAGGCGACAAGGCATTGGGAATAGCGTGCTTAAACAGGATTTGAAAATTGGAAAAGCCGAGCGACTGGGCCGCTTCAATGTATTCGAGATTGCGCACTTTCAGCAATTCGGCCCGAATGAACCTGGCAACCCCTGTCCAGCTGGTGGCACCAATGATAAGCATGATGACATACAAGTTAGGTTTGCGCACAATCGATATAATAAGCAGGATGAGAAACAAAGTGGGAATAGAGTTAAGCACTTCGATGATACGCATAATCACAAGGTCGAAAGGCACATTCACCTGCTTGCCCAGGGCCGGTATCTTCTTAAGCACGGTAGCGAGCAGATTGGCCAACACCATTACAGCCGCAAAGATGCCGATGCTAATCAGCAACTGCACCAACCCTTTACCCAGCGATTCGCCCAATGCATCGGTGATGGCATAAGAGCGCACGCCAAAGCCATAGAAGAATCCGAAAAACAGAAAGATAAGATTCATCCAGATACGGATGCGTGATACCTGAAAATTGTTGTCGCCAAAGAAGCCGGCCAACGCGCCCATAAAAATGCCAATTACCGAAGCGATTGACATGGACACAATGCCCACCGTCATGGCGATGCGGGTACCATGAATCATGCCGGAAAGTACATCGCGCCCCAGTT
>CAYQRR010000008.1:7363-21624 GCA_964419635.1 uncultured Chitinophaga sp.
GTGCCAAACCAGTGTTTCCATCTGGTGGATGGTATGACCTGTTCATCGAACGGACCTTTCGAGTGAATATTGTCGTTGTCCTGATTCATGGGCAGGTAAGGCACCGGAGGAAACATCACAAAATCGTAGGTCAGGTTTTTCCAGTCGGCATTTTGCAATTCGCGCGGAAACTCGCCTAAGCCAAAGCCCACGACTAACTCTTTAAACACCGGGAAATAGAGTGTGCCATTGTATTTACACACCAGGGGTTTTTCGTTAGCCAAAAAAGGAGCCAGCAGCGCTACGGCTACAAAGAAGTAAACTACGTATAACGAATAAAGAGCGGTCTTCTTTTTGCGAAACTGCCTTTTTACATAAGCCCAATAGCTCTGGTCATTATTTTGCTGAACTGCTGCCATTTACTTTTTGTTGTATGAAATTCGGGGGTCTACTACTGCATATAAAATATCGGATACCAGATAGCCCACCAAAGTGAGAATGGCGGCAAACATGGTATTGGTTAAGATCATAGGATAGTCTTTCTGAATGACCGCAGCATAGGTGATTTGGCCCAGCCCCGGAATGGTGAACAGAAATTCCAGAATGATGGAACCGCCAATGAGAGCCGGAAAGAAAGAAGCAAAAATGGTGATGATGGGCAACAGTGAGTTACGCAGCGCATGACGCCAAATAACCACGTTTTCAGCCAGGCCTTTGGCGCGTGCGGTACGGATATAATCTTGGCGGAGCACTGCGAGCATGGAGCCGCGCATTTGTCGGCTCAGGTAAGCAAAGCTGGAGTAGGTGGCAATGATTAAGGGTAATGCCAGGTGATATGCCAGGTCGCCCAGTTTATAGAAAAAGCCATCGTCCCAGGTGGCGTAACCTAATCCAAAAGGAGGAAAAATATCGAGGTAGTCGGGACTGCATAGAAAGAAAATAGCCATGGTGCCTATCCAGAATACCGGCAAGGAATAGGTAATGAACAGGGCCACCGTAACGGAAGAGTCATACAAGCTATCTTTTCTGACTGCTAATGAAATGCCCAGCGGAATAGAGATGACATACTCAATTACAATCACCAATAAGCTGATGAGCATGGTAATCCAGAGTCCGTCCCAAATCATACTTTTAACAGGGCGCTTACTAAAAAAAGAAACCCCGAAATCACCTCTTAAAAAGCCCTTTGTTTTGGTAGGATCCGATTCTTCGCCAAACCATTGAGCATCGCCAAAGAGCCAACGGTGATACTGATTTTGACTGCCACTCCAGTGCATCACCGGTACATAACGCTTCCAAACAGTCTCTTCCTTTTTCACCAGCTCGTAGGCTGCCTGAGTTTGCTGCACCACTCCGCTCACGCTTGTCAGGCTGGGTGTGGCGGCTGCATTTTTTTGCAGCCCGGTTAGCAAGTCGGCAATGACTACGTCTTTGCTGTTGATGTAAAGTTTATTCACAAGGTTACGCAGCTCAATGAGGGCATTGGCATTGGTGGAGTCGCGCGGGGTTGTGAGAATCGACATTTCCAATGCATTCACTTGTTGGTAATACATAGAAATTTGAGTCCAGTTGCCGTAGTCATAGATAAGACGGTCGAGCGTTTCGCGGTGGTCTTTTTTGGCAATGCGGTTAAATGTGTCGCACTCGGCCATGTTGCCAAAACTAAAGTAGAAGATAGGCAAATCGAGCCCCAATTTGTGACGCAAATCGCGATAGGCTTTATCGGTAGATAATTTGTTTGAAGCCTGTCCGTCACCGCTGCTGCGGTTGAGCATGGTTTCGGCCGGGTCGCCTGGAGCAATAGAGATTAAGATAAAGGTGAGCAGCGAAATGATAAACAGCGTGGGGATGAAAATCAAAATCCGCTTCAGCACGTATCCAAAAAGAGGGAACGAGATTTTAGCGGCCACGAATTTTTTTCCGCTATCGGTTGTGCCGCTGGCTGTTTTTACTTCCACAGGTTTCATGCTCCGGTGCTGTTTGTCTACGTTTGAAAATTACTTCTGCACCAGTTTAAATCCGGCTTCGTTGAAGCCCGGACGTACGATGAAGGTTTCAATGTTTTCAAAGCGCTTGCTGATAGCAATTTTCTCCATGGGGCTCCAGATAAAGATGTAAGGCACTTGCTCGTGCACAATCACCTGGAATTTTCTGTAAAGGTCGTTTCTTTTTTCCTCGTCCAGTTCGGAGCGGATAGCTTCAATCAGTTTGTCGGTTTCTGCATTGCCGAAATACACGTAGTTGCTTCCTCCGTTAATTGATTCGGTGTGCCAGATTTGCTTAGGGTCATCTGGGTTTACAGAGCCAATCCAGGCACCATAGAACATTTCGAAGTCGTGTTTCTTTTGGTTCTCGATGTAGATGCTCCACTCTTGTGGTACTACATCTACATTGATACCGGCCTGGCGACAAGATTCTTTGAAGATAAGTGCGGCATCTCTGCGGGTGTCGTTACCGGCATTGTAAGTAAATGTGATATTGAACTCTGTTTGCACGCCACCCAGTTTTTTGTCGAGGGTGCCATCTCCGTTGCTATCCTTCCATCCGGCTTCGGCTAAAAGCGCTTTAGCTTTTTCAATGTTGTATTCAAACGGAGTAATGGTATCGTTGAAAGCTCCTTTTTTGTAAGGATTGATAGGGCCGTTTACACGTTTGCCCAAATCGTAACCAATTACTTTGATGATTTTTTCTACATCGGTAAGGTGTGCCAGTGCTGTGCGGGTTTTGGCATCTTCAAACTTAGGATTGCGCATGTTTATACCGAAATAGGTATAAGCCATCGAAAGCGGAGTAGACAGATTGAAATTTTTGTTTACTTCTTCGTTTGGCTTTAATTGCTCTACATAGTCCTTGCTCTTAATTCCGGCCATTACATCGAGCTTTTTGCCTTTCAAAGCAGTAAGCGCAGCTGTTTGGTCTTTAATTACCTGATAAATCAGTTTGTCGGGGTTAGCCCAGTAAGCGTATTCGCTGCTATACTTTTCGCCCCACCAGTTTTTCTTTTTGCTTAACACAATACGCTGACCAGGTACCCACTCGGTAAACTCGTAAGGACCTGAACCGGAGATAAACCCTTTTTCGCGCTGATACTTTTCGCTGTTATACTCGGTGGCAAACTCTTTCATCACCGGATTGTTGGCCACCTCTTCGGTTTTTTTCTGAATGTCGGCTATGCTGATTTGGTCCATCAGTTTCTTCGGGTCATAAATGTATTGCGGCATAACCAAAAAGGAACCGCAGATAGACTCTGCCAAAATGTATTTTTCATTGCATACAATGGTCAACTTGCGAGGATTTTCAGGATATTCCACTACATCGCTAATGAGTTCAAAGTAAGGACGGTTACCTTCGTTATTAATCACTGGTGCTTTGTAACATTTTACCGAAAAGGCCACATCGTGAGCTGTAATTGGAGAGCCGTTGTCCCACTTAGCTTCTTCGCGGATTTCGCATGTGTAAGTCAACAAGCCGGTAGTGCTGTCATACTTTTCTTCGGGCAAAGCTTTGGCCAGTATAGGAGTCATTTCCAGAGTGCGAGGATCGTTTCCCCAAAGTGATTGAAACATCTGCGATAAATAATAACCGGCATCCGCACTCTGATAGTTAGTGGGGTTCAGCATATCGGTGTCGCTCAGTTCGTGCACCGTTACCTCATTCTTTTCTTTCTTTTGGCTGCAACCGTATAATACTAAACAAGCCAGCGCAATTGCTGTTATCTTACTGGAAAAGCTCTTCAACATGGTTTTGAGTTTTGATGTATATTTTTTTAAAAAAGAGTGACAAATATAGAAGAATACCTTACACCCCCATTTGACAATGAAAACACGTAAAATATTGGTAACCGGAGCCAGCGGATTGGTAGGCACACGCCTCACAGACCTTCTATTGAAACGGGGTTATGAAGTGCACACACTTGGTCGGAAAAAACAAAACGACACTGCCGGGGTAAAACATTTTGTTTGGGATGTAACACAGCAAAAAATGAACCCAGCAGCTCTGGAGGATGTGGTGGGTATTATTCATCTGGCGGGTGCCGGTGTGGCCGATGAGCGATGGACTGCGGAGCGTAAGAAGGAAATTCTGGAAAGCAGAACGCAGAGCACTCAACTGCTGCATCAGTATTTGCAGAAACACAAAACGATTGTTCGGGTCATTGTGTCGGCATCGGCTGTGGGATACTATGGCGATTGTGGTGCCGATTGGGTTAGCGAAGACCATGTCCCTGCAGACACTTTTCTGGCGCAGGTATGCCGGGATTGGGAAGCAGGTGTAGTGAAGATGCAAGCATTGGGATTGCGCGAGGTGCGATGTCGCATTGGGATTGTGCTTTCGCAGCGCGGAGGTGCCCTGCCAGAACTTACCCGTACTATTCCGTTGGGCGTGGCTCCATATTTTGCCAAGCCTAACCTGTATTACCCCTGGATTCACATAGATGATGTGTGCGGCATTTTGTTGCATGCACTCGAGCATGATTCGGTGAAGGGTGCCGTGAATACCACAGCGCCCGCTCCTGTAAAAATTCGAACGCTGATGGAGGAAATATTACAAGCGAAAAAAGCGAGTGCCGTATTAGTGCCGGTGCCTTCGCTCGCCTTAAAGATAACCATGGGCGAAATGAGCGATATGCTGCTAAGTAGTCAACGCTGTATTGCTTCTAAAATCACGGAAGCGGGCTATTCATTTCTGTATCCTGATTTAAAAAAAGCTCTATCCGCTATCTACTCTCGTTAATCGAATCTACCCAGTTTTGAATCATAGAAAGGCCATGTTCCGTCAAAATAGATTCGGGGTGAAATTGTAGTCCCGTCAGGGGAAGGCTTTCATGTGCTATTCCCATTATTTCACCTTGATGCGTTTGTGCAATTACACGTAGCGGAGTGTTTTCCAACTGCTTTAAGATTAGCGAATGGTAACGCATCACTTGAAACTGTTGCGGAAGATGTCGGAAAATGAGATGTGATTGGGTGCTGATAAGCGATGTTTTACCATGCATGGGTTGCCGCGCTTTTTGGAGCGATGCGCCAAAAAACAAACCTAAAGCTTGGTGCCCCAAACAAATACCTAAGATGGGAATAATGGTGTGATATTTTTCTATCAGCTCCATGGTTATTCCTGCCTCGTGCGGTGTTTTGGGTCCGGGCGATAGAATTAAAGCTTTGAATGGTACGGTGGAAATTTGCTCCAACGTTTTTTCATCATTTCTTATCACCATGCATTCACAGCCACATTGCAGCACGTAGTCACGCAGGTTATAAGTAAAAGAATCGTAATTATCGAGCAGGAGTATCACTCCGCAAGATTACATAAAGCAAAACAGCAAATGCAATATTTATTCGGCTGTTTCCGGTTGCTGCGGTGTGAGGTGCGTACCCAGTAATTCATCAAATCGCTCAAACGTATCACGCACCAGCGGAACAATTTTGCCGGTCGCTTTGATAACGCGCGGGGCCAGGTCTTCCACATATTCGTAGGCGTGAGAATCGCGCTTCATGTCGTTCGGAAATACATCCATTCGGTTTAGAAACCACACAAAAATGGTAAACACAAATAAGCCGATGAGTCCGTGCAATATGCCTCCGGCAATTTGATTGGGCAGATTGAGCGAAAAACTTTTTAACACCTGCTCCAGAATCCATGCTATAAGTTTCAACAGCAGTAACACCAGCAAGAACATCAGTACAAAAGATACGATGGCCAATGTTTTGGGTTCCATGTGCGTGACTCCTTTCAGGGCATGAACCATCATGTATGAAAACCGCAGTGCAGCAATGAGACCCAGTAGCCAACCGGCCAGCGAAAAGATGGAATAGATGATGCCGTTTTTGTAGCCTTGGTAAAAGCCGATGCCAAAAAACAGGAGCAATACAATGTCAAATATCATGACGCGAAGTAAAGCGATATGCCCGAAGGGCGGTTGTGTTTAATCACAGGAATTGGTGCAGTCTGTCTATTTCTATCTTCATTGCAAGGCAATCTGCAAACTGCTTTGGGCAATGGAGAGCCTGTCATTAGAAATTGTAGTCCACTACCAGATTCCAGTTAAACATATTTACCTTGTTGAAACTGTATTTGTATTCGTTGTAAGTATTGCCTATAGCCCCTTTGTAAACGAGCAGCCCCTGCACCGATAGCCCTTTTAAATATTTTGGAAATGCATACCGGATGTCTACATTCAACTGGTTATACGAAGGCATACCATACTTATTGAGCCGAACATTTTTTACATCCGGCAAAAAGTAGTGGCCATAGCCTATGGAGGTTTTCAATGTCCCTTTAAAAAAGGCATAAGCGATTTTGGCCGTGAAGGCATTCACCCGTCCGGCACCTTCGTTGCGCTCGCGTGGCATGAAGGTGTAAAACGGTTCGCGTCCCCATTCGCGCGGCATGGTGAATCGTCCATCGTCCGTAATGTGGGTATAATTTACAGAGGCATCGAAGGCGCGCCAGGTAATGCCAAGTTTAGCACTCATCGCAATTGCCGCCACACTGAACCGCATCCTGTCGCACATACATCATACCGGCCTGCACATGAGTGTTTTTGTTGACCGGTATATTTGCATCGGCTTGCAGCAAGACGGTATTGAAAACATTTTCTGTAAACTGATTCCATGCCTGCAATTGCAATTGTTTTACAGGCTTGTATGTAATGCCCAATAAACCAACTCCGGCAGAACGAATATGGCCGGCATAATTGTTTTTGCCCCCCCACTCATTCAGCCCCTGCGGATAAATACCCATCGAATTACCTACGCTATACCATTTGACGGTGGAACGAGGCGAAATGCGCCAAATCCATCCGCCTTGCAACTGTAAGTTCTTCACTTCATTTACTTCTACCCATGCTCCTTCTTCCATGGTGCTGCGCATCCGACCATCTTGTGCATTTATAAACGGAGTATTTAATTCAAACCGACCTACATCTATTTTGGAAGAACGAAAACGGTAGCGGATAAACAGATTTTCGAGGCGGTGAAGTTCCCATCGGTTAGCCGGGTCGGCTACGTCAAACAATCCACTTTCGTATCGGTTGTTGCTATTAGCTAAAGTGTCTTTTCTGCCTAAGTCGGACGACACAACATTAAAAATGAAGAATCCGCTTATTCCGAACTGCAGACCCTTCCATTTAGGGCTTTCGTAGCCTATGCCCGCCCCCAAGCCCCAAGCCACGTAATCGGTGAGTGGTTTTTGGTTGTCGGTGGCCATAAAAAATGAGCGAGCATGCGCATGAAATATTCCAAACCGCTGGAGTTTGCTTTTAAGTGTATGCGTATCGGTGGGGGCGCTTTCGGTTGTGTTATGCTGTGCATAAGCCGGAGCAAGAGCGATGAAAAGGAGAAGCAGCGTTAGGCTTAAAATCCTGTTTTTATATACGTCCATCCCTCTTCTTGTTTTTGCACTATCTCCGCCAGACCAAATTTTACAAAACCGACCTGCGGTAGTATTTCTTCTTTATTGATTTTTCGCGCCTTCATCGTGTTTTCGCAGGCATAAAACTGAACTCCATTGGCTATTACTTTTTGGATGTTTTCTCTTTGTGTGGATTTTGCAGTCATCAGGAAATCTACACCGGGGCCATGTACTACCACTTCGATTGCTACACTATCTCCAAACGCTTCCTGCAATCCGTTTAACTGATTGATGAGACCCTTGTGAGCTGAAGAGTCGCTGGTAGCCAGATGGAGCAGTACTCGATGGTGCGTTTTAGCAGCTACGGTGCAGCATTCTTTTTGCTTCGCTTTGCTTTGTTTTTGCGCAAAGGTGAGTAAGGTGGTCAGGGAAAGCAGGAGTGTGAAAAGGAGTGTTTTTTTCATGGTCAGTATGTTTTTATTACGGTTTAAATGTTCTTTTTCTTTATCAATTCAGCTTTCTGCTTGGCTTCATTAGCAGCTTTTTTGATTGGGGCAAAGGGCCCATATTTGTGTTGTTTTTCAGTGAACGTATCGCTATAAGGTCCAAACGGATGGTCGATTGGTTTTTTAGATATATCGGGCCAGTCTTTACTTAAATCTTTGCCGGGCCGGGGTTGTGTGTTGATATAAGCGGCTACATCCCAAGCCTCTTCATCGCTGAGTTGCGGGTTGGTGTGGTTGGCTCCCAAAGGCATATTGGCTTTTACATATCCGGCTAAGCGCGATAAGCGATACAAGCCGGCACCATGGTTATAGCTGTGGTTCCCCCATAGAGGAGGATAGGTGTAGGCTGTTTTATCAGCGTTGAACACCCCTTCGCCACCGGCTTGATGGCAGCTCATGCATTTAGCGTCATATACCTTCTTTCCTTCTGCGGGGTCTGCCGCTCTATCCAGAAAAGGAACTTCTACCAATCCGGAACCTTTCGGACTTTCACCTTTGGGTACGTCCTTCCCCAGCCATTTTATATAGGCGACAATAGCCTTTAGTTCTTTGCTATCCGGGGAGAGTGCGCTGCCGTTCAGGCTTCTTTCCATACAATCGTTCACTCTCTTTTCAATACTCTCTTCGGTACCCGAACGAGCTCTGAATTTAGGGTACGTGGATGCTACTGCGCTATAATTATTGCCATACACTTTTGTTCCGGCATCCAGATGGCAGTTCTGGCAGTTCATGCCGTTCGTTATTTTCTGCACGCTACCTGCCGGACCCAGATATTCTGCAGTGTGCATGATTAACTCTTTACCATACTTTACTTCCTCGGATGTGTTGCTCTCGTCCGGTGCCTCCCAGAATTCGGATTTTGGTTTTGTATCCACAAGTGGAGTAGCGGTAGAGGTAGCAGATTGCTCTGCAGAGGTATCGGTGCTGCTAAAATCCGGCATGCCGAAAAAAGATATATAGAGCAAGAACAGTAGAAACAATAAGAACCCCACAATCACCCACAGCAGTTGCTGAATGATTTTTATGAGTTGTGCATTTATCTTTTCCGGTGCTTGTTTCATCTCGTTAGGCGTTTACTGCATTTAGCGAAACTCATAGGTGGTGCCTTGTAATTGCGTGAGCAGGGTACTTGGAAAATCGGTGGCAGTAGCCCTGTTTTCCAGCTGGGGCGATACATCGGGGTGCGCAGCCAGGTATTCCTCTATCACTTGGTGCATGAAGGTTCCCAACTTTTTGGGAGTTTTTACTTTTTCTATACGGCACAAAACATCTTCCGGGTCGCCTTCGCGTTCACAGGCTACGATAGAATATTCCTTGGTCATGTCTAGGGGCAGGTCATGCACTTTTACCCAGTTCACCCGTTTACCCATTTCCTGATTAATAGTGAAGTTCACCTGCATTCCGGCAAACCGGACAAACCAACCGCCAAACCGTTTCGATGGATTTTTGGCAAACGCATTTTCTAATTCTTTTTCCAGCCAATCCCAAATCTGCTTACCCGTCACTTTGCCGGTTTTGGCTTCGCTGTCAACAGGGAGCATGTTCCATAAAAACTCCTTCGTAATTTCTGCTTTCCCCAACTTGGCATCCACCGCTAAAGGTTGACAAAAACGGAATCCATTGCTGAGTGCTATATCCGGTTTAAACTTCCACATAATTGCGTTCGTCAGCAGGTTATCCATAGGTGTTTCCATCACAAAATAGCGAACAAGGGGAGTGGTAGTGGTGCCTACCACACGTTTCATTTCTTTTTCGTAAGGAGCAACAGCCGTTTGAATCAGTGCCTGAAGTTCTTTGTCGGGTTTATAGATTGCCGGATCCACATCCAGCAATTGATAGTCATACGATTTTAGTTTCCCCGACTCTATGTGCAACACCAGTTTACCCATAAAAGAGCCAAACGCACCGCACTCCACCACTTTGGTATACTTGCATTGAATGGCCTCGCGTACCCTTTCATGTGTGTCTGCTCCCAAAATGAAATCGACTCCTTCGCACACCGGGTTGTTACCTAGCCCTACCTGTTGTGCCAGCCCCATGTGTGTCACCAGCAATACCACCGCACAGCCTTCCACCTCGCGCAACATTTTGACGTATCGGGCTACATTTTTTTCGGCATGCTCAAACCGAATGCCTTCACTGTATGCCGGAGATTGGCGCTTGGGAATCAGATGGTCGGTGTAGCCGATAAATCCGATTTTTACACCATCCACTACTTTGATCCAATAAGGTGGATAAATTAACTCTCCGTTGTTATCGTCTTGCGTTTGATGCCACATGTTGGCGCAAATTTTTGCGGCATTGGCATGTCCCATGTCAAAGAGCATTTTCTTTTTCTTGTACACCACTTCCCAGTTTCCGGGCAACATCAAATCGTAACCAATGTTGTTGAACAGCGGTATTAGTGCTTCGCCTTCGGTTCGTGAAGCCACCCCGTGCCCGTGGAAATAATCGCCCCCATCAATCAAGATGGTATGGTCAGGGGCTTTTTTGCGAAAGCGATTAATCATGGTTTTCAGCACCGCAAGGCCCCCTCTTTTTTTGTATACACCGGTTCCGTTTTCCCAAAAGAATTCATCATGCGTGTGCAGTTGTGCATGAATGTCGGAGGTATACAATATGGTTACCTGCGTGCTGCCGGAGTTTTCAGTCGCTTTGCCTTGACCTGAGGTTTGCTCCCGGCTTTCGGCCTGCAGCGATGATAGGGGAGCCATGCTCACTCCCATACCCAGCACGGCTGTTTTGCGCAAAAAATCTTTGCGCGAGGTGCCGTTTCTTTTTTCTTCCAATTCTTCTTTCATCGCTGATGCATTTTTAGTGGGGCAATTTTTCTCTTACTAAACCGTATACCCAGGTGCCGGCAGTGGCGCTCAATAAGGTAATAGCAACGGCTACTCCGCCACTGCCAATTTGAGCAAATAATGGACCCGGACAAGCACCGGTAATAGCCCATCCGAAACCGAAGAGAAGCCCACCGAAGATTTGTCCCTTGTTAAAGGTTTTGGGATGAAACTCTATCGTTTCACCATAAATAGTTTTGATGTTGAACTGGCGGATGAGCCACACCGAAATGGTGCCCACCAACACCGCACTGCCTATTACCCCAAACATGTGGAACGACTGCAGGCGAAACATTTCTTGTATGCGAAACCAACTGATGATTTCAGCCTTTACGAACACAATGCCAAAGGCGATTCCCACCGCCATATATTTAAAATTATACCACCATTGGTGTTCCAGATGGCTCTCGTTCACGCACATGGTATCCAGCGAGCGAACTTCAAAATCAGTATTCAACTCTACCTGCTCAGCAGTATTTTTGTTAGTCGTGCTCATAGGGTTATAGTTTTAAAATGAAAGGAAGAATAAGATTAGCCATGATAAAGCCACCCGCCATAAAGCAACAGGTAGCTACGAGTGATGGCCACTGCAGTGTGGATAGCCCCATGATGGAATGTCCGCTGGTGCAGCCTCCTGCGTAGCGTGTACCAAAGCCAACAATAAAGCCACCAACTACCATCATTAGAAAGCCTTTTAATGTCAGTAGGTTTTCCAGTGAGAAAAGTTGTTGTGGTATCATGGATGAAAAATCGGTGATGCCGTAAGTGGCTAATTCTTCAGCCAGCTTCGGGTGAATAACCACAGGGTCCGGATTGGTAAGCCAATAGCCTCCCACAAATCCACCCAATAGAATTCCGGCCACAAAGAACAGATTCCAAACTTCTTTCTTCCATTCATATTTAAAGAACGGAATACCTGCAGGGATACATGCTGCACACACATGGCGAAGCGAGGAGCTAATGCCAAATGCCTTATTTCCAATAATCAGTAAAATGGGTACGGTAAGTCCGATAAGCGGACCGGCTATGTACCAAGGCCAGGGTTGTAAAATTGTTTCCATCATGTTGTTTGATTTTGTTGTGTATGTATTAGGTGTTTAGGATAGTTGTTGTTTTTTAATTCTTCGGATGACTCGTGGTTTAGTTCCGCCATTTACAACAGGTGTAATTCCATTTCGTATCAGTATTCCTTTGGCAAACATGGCACGTATACCGCTGTGGCAAAATACGACTACTTGTTTTTTGTCGCTGAATGCATTCAGATTGCTTTTAATGGTCCCTAACGGAATGTTAACAGCTCCCGGCACCGAGCCTTGGGCAAATTCTTTGGGCGTTCTCACATCAACCAAAAACGAGTCGGCATATCGCAAACGTGTATTTGTTTGAGCCAAAGTAGAGTAGTGGAAAATTGCTATTCCCCACACCAGAAAAATAGTTCTAAGTTGAGCTTTATTCATAAATAACAACTACACAAGTTCAGCAACCGCTTGCCAAGTGCCACCATTGGTTACGTTTTTGAAGCCATTGCTCTCCAATATGCTTTTTGCCTGACCCGAACGATTCCCGCTACGGCAAAAAACCACAATGTGATTTTTGCCTTCAAACTGTTTTAGGTTTTGCATTACTGTGTCTAATGGAATGTTGACTGCCCCTTTTGCGCTCCCTGACTTAAATTCTTCCGGTGTACGCACATCCACTAAGAATGCACCGTCCGCTATCTCTTTTTTAAGCACTTCGCTTTGCCCTGATGATTTTCCGAAAAAGTTAAACATGTCTTATTTTTTTTGATGGATAATGGTGACTAAACTCCCTCTGCATTTTGGGCAGAGGGAGTGTTTTTTTAGTGTTTCAGTAATAAAAGGCAACTAGGCTTTCAATACTTTGCTTTGGCAAACGAAATTTGTTTTTGGGATGTTTGTTTTGGCAATAGCATTGAATCCTCCTTCTACTTCGGTGAAGTTTCGGTAGCCACGAGCCTGCAAAATACTGGCTGCAATCATGCTGCGATAACCCCCTGCACAATGTAGGTAAAAATGTTGTGCAGGATTAATGTCTTTTATCCAGTCATTGATATAAGCTAAGGGTTTGCTGTAAGCGTCTTCTACGTGCTCGGCTGCATATTCTGTTTCTTTACGCACATCAATAATCATGTCCGTTTTTACATCTGCTTTCGCAGCAAATACTTCAGGGGTAATTCGGTTTACCGTATCCACTTCTTTGCCGGAGGCTATCCAGGTTTCGAATCCACCTTTTAAATGGCCTAGCACATTGTCAAAGCCTACACGGCTAAGTCGGGTGATGGTTTCTGCTTCTTTACCTTCATCGGTAACCAGAAGAATAGGTTGCTTCACATCTACGATCATTGCACCCACCCATGGCGCAAAGTCGCCATCAATGCCTATGTTGATAGATTGAGGGATGTATCCTTTGCAGAAATTTTTAGCAGAGCGGGCATCTAAAATTAAGGCTCCGGTTTCCTCAGCGGCTACTTCAAATTCAGCCGGTGTGAGCCCGCGCATTCCATGATTCATCACTTCCTCAAAACTTTCGTAGCCCTTCTTGTTCATAGCTACATTCATTCCGAAATAACCCGGAGGAGGAGTGAGTCCATCTGTTACTGCCTTAATAAAGGCTTCTCTGCTAGGCTGATTCAAGGCGTAGTTCATCTTCTTTTGGTTGCCCAGCGTGTCCACGGTTTCTTTCATCATATTTTTGCCACAAGCACTACCCGCGCCATGAGCCGGATACACAATTAAATCATCGGACAAAGGCATTATTTTATTGTTCAGGCTATCGTAGAGTAATCCGGCTAATTGCTCTTGGGTCATGTGTGCCGCTTTTTGTGCAAGATCCGGACGGCCTACATCACCAAGAAAGAGTGTGTCGCCTGAGAAGATGGCGTGGTTTTTCCCGTCTTCGTCTATCAAAAGATAGGTGGTACTTTCCATGGTGTGTCCGGGTGTGTGGAGCACTTTTATTTTTATGTCGCCAATTTCAAACACCTGCTCATCAGCCGCTACTATCGCATCAAACTCGGGTTGTGCGGTGGGACCGTAAACAATAGGCGCACCGGTTTTACGACTAAGGTCTAAATGGCCCGATACGAAATCGGCATGGAAATGTGTTTCAAAAATGTATTTCAACTTTACGTGGTCTTTTTCCATCCGTTCTATATAAGGAAGTGTTTCGCGAAGCGGATCAATAATGGCTGCCTCGCCATTGCTGGTAATGTAATAAGCGCCTTGCGCCAAACATCCGGTATAAATCTGTTCTACTTTCATAGTGGTGTTGTTTAAATGGTTTGTTTAATATAGTTTAAAATCTTTTAAGCGTATTTGGTTGTATTAGTGTCCGCTACCGGACGGGAAATACAATTCTTTGATAATAATGTATATGCCCATGATGAGTACAAACCAGCCAAATCCTTTCTTGAGTTTTGACCCATCAATTTTTTTGCTGAGATAATCACCGGCAAATATTCCCACTACGGCTACTGCTGTTACGCTCAACAATAAATTCCAATCTATTTGTAAGTGGCCTAGGTCTCCTGTAAAACCGATTAATGACTTGGCTGCAATAATGAGCAAAG
>CAYQRR010000008.1:21634-22529 GCA_964419635.1 uncultured Chitinophaga sp.
AGAAGTGCCCACCGCCTGCTTCATTGGCAATTTACTGAGCACAACCAGAGCAGGTATAATTAGAAATCCGCCACCGGCTCCCACTAATCCTGTCAGCATCCCTACAATAAGGCCTTCCAGCAAAATCAACGGAATATTAAACTTCTGAGGACCCGCATCACCATCCTCCGCTGCCTTTTTTGTATCGCGAATCATAGACACGGAAGCCGCTACCATTAATATGGCGAACAGCAACATCATCAAAATATTTTTAGTGACCACAAACTCGCCAACTTTGAATACTTCTTTGGGTATTAGCGGTACGATGTAAGCGCGTGTGGCATACACTGCTATAATGGACGGAATTCCAAAAATAACAGCTGTTTTAAAGTTCACCATGCCTTGTTTGAATTTTGGAAATGCTCCTACCAAGGCCGTGGTACCGACTATGAAAAGTGAGTAGGCCGTAGCTACTACTGGCTCCACTCCAAATAAGTACACTAATACCGGAACCGTAAGGATGGAACCTCCTCCTCCGATTAACCCAAGCGACAAACCAATGATTGCAGCTGCCATGTATGAGAATATCAGCATCTATCTGTGTTTTTATTTCGGGGCAAATGTAAACGGCAGCATGCTTGTGTATTGTAACAATTGTTACAAACTCCAAATCAGCGAGTATATCGGTACTTGCAAAAGAAAAAGCCTGTTCAATTAGAACAGGCTTTCTTGTCTGGGTGAGAAGATTCGAACTTCCGACCTCTTGCACCCCATGCAAGGTAGTTTACATACCTATTTTCAAATAAAATTTATTATATTATTTAAAATCAGTTAGTTGTATGTTTTTAAATTTCTATGTTTTGATAAAATTTTTCATTTTTTGTTTTCCTTATGTTGTTATTCAAGTGCTTTCCAC
>CAYQRR010000009.1:0-11837 GCA_964419635.1 uncultured Chitinophaga sp.
TGCAAAAATATCGGCACCGGCCCGTAGCAGCAGGATGTAGCCATAACCTACCAGCGCTCCGCCCAGGTGCGCAAAATAAGTGCCGGCACCTCCACGTGGAATATTGAGCAGGTCTATAAGCAAACCTCCCAGCGCAAAATATAAAATAGGAACCTCACCAAACAACAACAGATTAAACTTATGCTGTGGGTGAAGCGCAGCAGCAGCAAAGGCAATAGCCATAATGGACGCAGAGGCCCCCGCCAGGAGCGACCCTTCCGCTGCCGGCTGCAGCACCGGCACCAGATGATACGCCAATGCATACACCAGCCAACCGCCTAAGCCACCCAAGAGATAAAGCGGCACCACTCTTTTTTCGTTCAGGTAAAGCATAAACACTTCACCAAACCAATAGAGCCAAAGCATGTTAAACAGCAGATGAAAGATACCGAGGTGAAAGAACTGATGGGTAAATAAAGTCCAGGGCTTATACAACGACTGCGTCCAACTGCTGGGGGCATAAAACCATTGGGCAATAAAGGAAACGGTATGATTGTTCTGCGAAAAAAAATCGAACAGGAAGAAAAGAGAGTATGCCAAAAATACGGCTGCATTCAGCACAATCAACTTCATCACTATGTTGCCATAGCGCAGCTGGTGTTTCAGATCATCGGCCAAAGACGCAGTGAGCATAATCTTAATACAGCGTATGGCGGTTTTTGTTCCAGATTTTTACAAGAATAAACCCAAAGAGCGCTCCGCCCAGGTGGGCAAAGTGGGCCACATTATCGCCACCATACATGGCCACGCCCAAATACAATTCAATCAGCACATAGACGCCCACAAAATATTTGGCCTTAATAGGAAACGGAATAAACAACATCATGAGCTCGGTATTGGGAAACAGCATGGCAAAGCCTGCCAGCAAACCAAACACAGCACCCGATGCGCCCACCGTGTTTACAAAATAAGTGCCCATGGCATCGGGATGCTCGTTGAGCAAAGCCAGCGATGGGTCTACGGTTCCGGTGGCTTGCATGACCAGGAGCGCCTGCACTATCATATGGAGCGCCACTGCACCAAAACCGGTGACAAAATAAAAGAGCAGAAAACGCTGCGGTCCCCACACGCGCTCCAGTATGCTGCCAAACATGAACACGCCATACATGTTAAAAAAGATATGGCTGATGCCTCCGTGCATAAACAAATGACTGATGAGCTGCACCGGTTGAAAGCCAACCGCATCAATACCGTAACCCAGCACCACCGAAGCCACAGCCGGATAAGCCGCTGCCAGATCGGGGTTGCCCAGCAATTGCTCCACATAGCCGTGACGGTTAAAGAGGTAATGCAGTTCCAGATAATTGCCAATAGCCGGATAAAGCCAACTGACGGCAAATAACAAAACATTAATAGCAATAATATTGAAGGTGATGCTGCGCGTGTCTAAATGCATGGCAGCAAAACTAGGAAGGATTGTCAATTAACGATGTAAAAATCTTTAATGGCGAACAGCTGTCTGTTGTATAGAAACTGCGTGAAAGACTTTCTCTTATTCAAACAGTGCTTCCAACACCTCGGGGCTTTTGAGCGAAAAGTTTTCGAGGTGCAGTTGGTAGTATTTTAGCAGCAGTTGCTGCATTTGTTTTCGTTCGTTGCGCTGCAACAGGCTGCTGCGCGGATCAAAGATGCTGCGCTGCATCAGTTGGTGCATCCGGAGGCTTTCTGTTTTGTCCATCACGTGCGGCATCCCGTTCCTGGTGCCAAACACCCCTTCGTTCATTTCAAAAAAACAGCGGGTTTCGCTGTAATTTTCGTGCGGCCCAAAACCCAGATAGCGGCTCAGTTGTATCAGAAAGAGCAAATGAAAATCGGGATTCAGCTGTTCACATTGGTCGAGTGCCGTAAGCGCTTCGCTGATAAACACAAACAAATCTTCGTTGGCTTCATGCTCGCGAATGGCTTTGTGCAGCACTTCTAATATAAACAGAGCAATGGCGCTTTTGAGCGTATCGAAAGGCAGCGACTGATAGTTGTAGTGCCGCTTCATTTCTTTGATATATAGCAGGGGTTTGTTTTCGCGGTGCAAAAACTCCAGGTCCAGAATAGTGAGCGGTTGCAGTAAACTGGCTTTGGTTTTGGAGCGGGTGGAGCGCACCCCTTTTACCATAAACGAAAGCAGCCCGAATCCCTCGGTGTAAATTTTGGCAATGACGCTGCTCTCCGAATACTTAATGGTATGTAAAACTACGCCTCTCGATTTTTGATACACCTGTGAAAACCTCTTTTATATTTTTACTGCCATGCGAATATCAACTGTTCCGGCAATCTTCCTTTTTTCTTTTGCGGCATCTGCGGTGCTGTATTATCCGACCCGCGATGCCCGCCTTGTTTTCGATTTTGTAGACTTCATCAGAAGTTATCAGGAACACGGAGCGCGGCTTTATGATGAGCACACCATGGTGCTCTCGCCCTATGCGGTGTCGCGCGCAGCGGTGGTGGGCATGTATAATCTGTTTGATTTTTCGGCCCTTCCTTGGCACCTGGTGTCGTGTTTTTTGTTTGCCGCCATCGTGGCGCTCCTCGCGTCTGTGTGCGGTAGGCTTTGGAACCATGCGGGCTATGGCAACTCCGCGCAGTTGCAGTGGGCTTTTGCAGCGCTTTTTGTGCTGGCACCCTACCATACCGAAACTATCGTGTGGGCGGGTGCCTTTAACTATCTGGTGGTAGGCCTTTGTGTGGCTGCCGGCCTATACTATGCGCTACGCTACCTGGAGCGTCTGCAAAAATCTGATCTCATGTGGACTGCGGCAAGTTTACTGGCCGGTTGTTTCGCACATGAATGGGGGTTGTTTGGTCTGGCAGCCATGGTGCTGCTGGCGCTGCATCGGGGTAACTGGCGAAAGCAAAATTTCAGAGCAACCGCCATTATCGGCACTATCGCCATCGCCTGCGGAGCGCTTTATTTTGTTAACCAGTACCGTAGCGGTGCGCTCATTGCACATTACGGTGCCGATGTGCACCTCAATTTTCAGTGGCGCGACATAACTGTGGCTTTTTGGAAATATGTGCTTAAAATCGTATTGCTTTCGGGATTTTGGCCCGTTAGTGTTCAGGATAGTTTGTACGCACTGATGAACAAACCGGTGGTTACATGGGGCTTGCTTTTAGTGGCTGCAGCCATGTTGTTGTTTGCGCTTTACCGCATCAGTTATGGAAAGGCCAGGGGCTCTGTGGCTTGGTTGTTTTTTCTGTGGTTCGCGCTGTTTGTTTTTCCCGTGCTAAATCTGTATTTCCCGCACTGGACTCCCGTTATGGCTGACCGCTATTGTTTTTTGACGGCCGCGTTTCTGATTCCCGCTTGCTTAACATGGCTTAGTGTAAGTCAATCGTTGTTTCGCTCAGCACTGGCTGTTGCTCTGGCGTGTTTTACCCTGGCGCTGATCAAAGATTTGAAAAGCTGGAATGAGGCCGGCATGCTTCTTAAAGAACTTTATACAGCGGTGCCTGAGCCCGAACAGTCGGGTGTTTTTTCTGAATGTGCCCGACAACTTTCGTGGAGCGTACGTTTTGCGATCCGGTTTCGGAAGCGCTTATGGTGCGCGCCTCAACGCCATGAACAGAACCTCGCAAACTCATTTTGTGGATGTGGCCGGTTATAATTTGTTTTCTGGCGAAGATGCTGTAACGGTCTCTGTGACAGATAGCACGCACCTGCGCGTGCAGCTGACCAACCCGGATGCATGGTGGTGGTGCAGCACCATGGGCTGCACCGATTACGAAAACGAAAACCTGCGCGTGCAATTCACCAGCGAATACCCCAAATCGTATATCCTTGAGGTGAAAAACCGAACCCCTGCAGATGCATTTTATTATCAACGCAACGGAACGTGGATGCGCGTAAACGGATTTTCGCTATGAATAAAGTGTTTCTGTTGCTCTGCTATGTGTTGGCAGCTTTGTTTCTATATCGAGAAACTGCAGGAGCCGGATTCGTTACCGACCAGATTGGCTGGCTGCAGCAGTATCAGCAGCAAGGTTTTGGCGGACTCCCGAATGCCTTTGGCGATAAATCGCTGCATTTTGTGTATCACGCTGCGGGCTTTATACTTTGGAAGCTATTTGGCACAAACGGCACGGCCTGGATGCTGGTGTTTGCCGGCATGCACGCTCTGGTTTCGTTCCTGTCCTTTCGCGTGTTTGCCTTGTTGTTTGACGCAGAGAAAGTAAAGCATGCGAATTCGGTTGCATTTTTGGGAAGTCTTTTGTTTTTGTTTTCGCCTTATGCCACAGAAGCGGTGGTGTGGTATGCCTGCATTCACTATCTTATTTGCAGCGCGCAGCTGCTGGCAGCTTTTTATTTGCTGATAAGATACTCAGGAAGTGGTGGCACACGGTATCACCTGGTTGGATACTATGTGTGTTTTGCCTTGGCGGTGTTTACTCTCGAAATCAGTTTTACGTTTCCGGTTATAGCGGGTATGTGGCTCATGTTTGGCGGAGTGGTTGCAGGGCGCGCAAAAAAACTTATAGTCGTAATTGCCCCTTCTCTTTTGTTGCTTGGTCTATATGTAACGTTAAGCATGGCGCTGCGCGGAAGCCCTGTGGGGCATTATGGGGCGTCTACCCATTTGCAGTTCAGCACGACTGATTTGACTGCAGCAGTACTGAAGTATACTGCTAAGCTGTTCTGTTTTACACAGTTCCTTGACTATGCAAAGCGCGATGCCCTTTATCAATATCTTTCAAAACCCGCAATGGGTTTTGTTGCTTTGGCAACAGGCTGTATTGTAGCTGTATTTTATCTGTTGAAGCGCAACCGGGTTACTCCGATGTTGAGCACCCTAGTTTTTCTGTATGCATCCCTTGTGGTGGCATTAGGTGCGGTACTCAACTTGTTCTTTACATACATCGTAAATGTTGAAGGCGATCGGCTCAGTTATTTTGCTTCTGTTTTTGCTGCACAAATTACCGCCCTGGTTGTGTTCGGAATTTTCAGAAAAAGCGCATATCTGATGATGCCGCTGCTAATAGCCGGGTCCTTTTTTTTACTGAAGAAGAACATAGCCGCCTGGCAGCAGAATCTGATCGTTCGTCAAAACCTAATAAACACTTTCAGGTGGCAAGAAGCAGAAAGGATTTACATACTGAATTTACCCGACAATTATCGCGGCACTTACATGTTCAGGTCTCATGCGCCAGACGATAAACTTACCGAAACTCTGAAGCTCTTAGGCCGTGGACACATGCCAGGTCGTATTGTAAATATACTGCATTACAACATGGTGCGCCCCACCGATTCGGTGCACGTTGAGGTAACCTCCGACACTTCGCTGAAAGTTTCATTCGCGCAGTACGACAACTGGTGGTGGCGCGCAGGCATTGGCGCAAGCGCTTACCAAACATCAGATTACGATGTAACCATCAACGAGTGGAACGAGTGCTTTATCACCTTCAAGCGCAAAGAGCCTAACGCGATATTTTTATACCAGTGCGGGTCGAATTGGCGCAAACTAAAGGGCTTTCAGCCTTAAATAAAGTATTAAGTGCAAGGGATTCAGTGCAGGGTGGTGTCGCGGTAAAGGGTGAACTGCCAGTTTTTGTATTCCTCCAAACAATGCGGTTTTACTAAATTGATCAGATTGTCATATCCGCTTTCGTGCATTTGCCAACTGTGTAGAAAGTAACGCACCTTCCTCCTACGCAGGTTTTCTGCATTGGTGGCCGCAGAGGCATCGAAGAGATAGTGTGTAGTACTTACACCCGAAAACAAAGCCAGCGCTCTGGGTTTGTTGAATGCTATTGTTTCCTTCTGATCAAAATTGTTGTGCAGGTAAGCAAATGTTTTCTGTGCAATGTCTTCGTAGGGGCCCGGCACAGTGTCGCTTGTGGTTTGGGCCAGATAAGTAGTGTGTTTGCTGAAAATGACAAACAGAAAAACAACAACGGAAATTTTCATCATCAACTTTGAAATTGAAAGCTTTTCCACCAGAACCTGAAGTGCCATCGCGGCATACATCAACAGAAATGGATGCACTGGCGCAATGTATCGATAATCAGCAGTGTATTTGTAGGTTAGGATCATTATCAAATAAAATATCACAAACCAATCCAATAGGGAACCGCGCCTAAAAAGTTGAATGAACAAGCTCACAATTGATACGATGAGTAAGACACCAGCAAACAACAAGCTGAGCTCGTGTAAATGCTTCGTGTCAGTTGTATATAGGGAAAAAAACTCCTTTGAATACAAAACTGAATTTTGCAATAAATTATTACCCATCTTCGTAACACTGAAAGCTCCTATGGTGTATGATTCATATCGAAACCGAGGTGGAAAAATTACATGGTTTATTAAAATGTAACCAAGCAGAAGAAACACAATCAAAAGAAATGCGGGATAACCACTCCTTAGGCCTTTAAACACTGTAGACCGATATAACATCCAACTCAATGCAGCCGGTAACAAAACAATTGCAGGGGCCCGGGTAATAAGGGCAATTAAAAAAAACAATATTGCTGCCAGCACTTTAGGAAGTTTGAAAGAGTCTTCTTCCGTCCACAGAAGAAATCCTGCGGTAATCCACATGGAAAAAGGAACATCACTACATATTAGCAGTTTAAGCCAAAGCATAAAATTCGGATAGAATGTGGCTATTACTATGAGAAGCGAAACGTCACAACTAAATTGCCTTCTAAACAGAGCATAGCAAAGCATAGCCCAGGCTACATATATTATAGAAAGATACAAAGATAGAGCATACATATTGAAGCCGAAAAGTTGATAAACAGGCACTAATAGTAGCGAAAAGCCAACTGGAGCCGAAGGTACGGCTGAACATATCAGGGGATCATAAATATAAGTTGAAGAATCAAATCTATTCCCAGATATAATATTTTGGGTCTGGTTTATATAAACAGAAAAATCATCTCCCCAATGCTGACTGCTGCGCACGTTAATCCAAAGTAACGGTGCTAAAACCAGAATTAAGATAAAATATTCTTTGGTGGTGGTAAAATGAAGTTCGTTCGATTCTTTCATTGGGTAAAATAAGAAGCAGATCTCAATTTGCAATCAGAATTTTTGCCACTTGTTTTTCCTTGCCCAGATCGGTTGAAGAAAACACCAAATACACGCCACTTTTGGCGCGCTCGCCTTTGTAACCTCTACCATTCCAAATCATTTGGGTGCCATTGGCTTTGCCCTGATACACCAGCGTGCCGGTAATATCGGTAATTTTTACGTAAGCATCTTCCACCAATCCTTTAATGGCAATGGGGCCATCATAGCCCGGCTTCACCGGATTGGGATACACCAGCGCTCCATCGCAGTCGGAGCAGAGACCCATGGCATCGCCCTGATAAGAGACCAAACCGCCTAAGGTGGCAATGAATACCTCCCCCGTTTTATCATCAATGGCAATGTCGGTAATCTGATTGTTGGGCAGGGGACTGTTGTCGGTGTTAAATTTCAGTAACTCATCCTTACCATCGGCCGATATGAGCCATACGCCATTGGTAGTTCCTATCCATTTTCGGTTGGCGGCATCCACCGCTATGGCGCGCACGCTTTCGGTGCCAAACAAATAACCGATGTATCCATCGCGCTCCACTTTAATCTGGTCGGCATCGCAGCCGTTAGAAGTAAGCACAGACCCCGGGCAGTAAAACACGCCAATACCCGAATTGGTGCCCACCCAAATATTGCCCTCTTTATCTTCCGCCACACAGTAACAAATTGCATCGGGCAGCCCGCCCATGCCATCGCCCGAGGTTAGTATCCGCGCAAAATCATCGCTCGTGTTTTCGAGTGTTCCTTTATAACTCCATACCATCAGCCCCTCTCCGCTTCTTCGCACCGGCATCCAGAATTGATTGTTTTGGTCAATCATTATTTTCTTAATCAATGCGATATTGAATGGCAATGAAAATTCCAGCCAGCTACCATCGGGCCTCAAGGCTTTAATGGGTTTGGTCGCACCGGCATTGCCCAGCCATAATATTCTATTCTTGTCGGACTGCACGGCACTCACAGCATCTCGAACAAGGTCCCCCATGTTGGGTTCAATGGGACTGTTTGTTCTATCAAAAACGGTGAGTTCCCCCGAGGCATTGTCATAAACTGCAAGCCCTTTTCTAAAAGAGCCAACATACGTTTTATTGTTGATGGTAGCAGAGCTGAGCAGGTCCAGCACACCTGAGAGAGCGGGATGTGTGTATTGATTGATATTACTCCAGGTATCATTTTTGTATTTGTAAAATCCGGAGCTGTTATACAACGAGCCCCAGGAGCCATCCACTCCGCCACCACATACTATCAATTCGCCATCGGCTGTCACATTCAGGCTGAAGGCATCTGCCGTAAATGGTCCGTCCGGAATTATATTTTCAATATACCCCTGCTGATTATTTCGCAGCAACCCACCCCAAAGATCCCCCTCCCACGAATGTCCATCGCTGAAAAACCAACCGGTGGGCCGTACATGCCCTACTGCTGTTTGTGCGCTCAATACTCCACTGCTGTTTATCTGG
Organism: uncultured Chitinophaga sp.; assembly: GCA_964419635.1. Lineage (GTDB taxonomy): Bacteria > Bacteroidota > Bacteroidia > Chitinophagales > LD1 > Bog-950. Next base: position 8,512 of record CAYQRR010000009.1, read on the forward strand.
CCATTTTTACCCGTGGTGCTATCGTTATTCCAAGTACAGAAATAAAGCGTGTTGCCCCACACATTCAGATTAATCACGCTGTCGTTGGCTGAAAAATACAGGGGCTGCCACACATTGTTACTGTATTGAAAAAGCGTATCGGGGCGATATCCCACACCAATGCTTGCGGCATATACTTTTCCGTTGTAGGCGGCTACCTGCGAAAAAGGAATTTTTCGGAGGCCCTGTGTGGTATCAAAGGTTTGCCAGGCATTAAAATTTTGCAGGTTGGTGGAGTTAAGCGAGGCATATTTTAAACCCTGAGCGGTGGCTGCATATATCTTATTGCCATCGGCCGATGAGGCATACACATTCACCTGCGCGCCACCATTGCCAATAATGTAGGTGTTCATTATTTCTTTCCGCGCCAGATTTATTTCCGAAATGCCAATGGTGCTGCTCACATAACATCGGCCATTGTAAAAAGCGATGTGGTTAATGGTAACGGAGCCCGAGGCGTTCTCCAGTTTAAAATCGGAGATGTTGTAAATGTCGGTGCCGTTCTCAATAATATCGAGGTTGCTGTTGTTGTAGGCAATGACCAGGGTTTTAGTATCGGGGTCGTAGCCCATAGTGCGAATATTTACATCGCTCAGACCCGTATTTTTGTCATAAAACTGAATGCCGCCCGAACTTTTTTCGTAGCTGAACAGTCCCTTGCCGGAGGCGTTGTACACTTTGTCGCCCGCATCGCACAGGGCAATAGTGCTTCGGTTGGGGTTAAACACTTTCCAGGTTCCTAAGGTGCGCTCTTGTGCAGGGAGGATAAGTGCGCTGCACAGCAGGACACCCATTACCGCGGCTATTCGATATAAAGTCATCGGGGCTAAAATATTAAAGTGTTTTCAAACGAAGCCGGCCCTTTCTTATTGTGTGGTAAATGTTCTCAATCCGCAATCTCCCTTATATTCGCCCCCCTTATGAAGCAGAAGAATTCCGACAAACAGCATCAATACCCCGAATTTGACCAGCTGAACCTGCCAACCATTGAAAAAGAAATTTTGAACTGGTGGGAAGAAAACAACGTGTTTGAGCAGAGCATTAACACCCGCCCCGATGATAAACGGTTTGTGTTTTATGAAGGACCGCCAAGTGCCAATGGCAAGCCCGGTATTCACCACGTAATGAGCCGAACCATTAAGGATTTGTTCTGCCGCTTTAAAACTTTGCAAGGTTACAGAGTGGAAAGAAAAGCAGGTTGGGATACACACGGCTTGCCGGTGGAGCTTGGTGTAGAGAAGCAAATCGGAATTACCAAAGCAGATATAGGAACAAAAATCACCGTAGCGGAATACAACAAGCTGTGCCGCGAAGATGTAATGAAGTTCACCGATATCTGGAACGACCTTACGCGCAAAATGGGTTACTGGGTAGATATGGAGAACCCATACATTACCTATGAGAACAACTACATTGAAAGTTTGTGGGCGCTGCTGAAAAAGCTTTACGACAAAGGTTTGCTTTACGAAGGCTACACCATTCAACCTTACTCGCCTGCGGCAGGAACGGGTTTAAGTTCTCACGAGTTAAACCAGCCGGGTTGCTACAGGAATGTGAAAGATGTAAGTGCGATAGCACAGTTTAAAATCAAAGACCAAAATTCAAAGTTCAAAGTAGAGGGCGATGTTTTCTTTTTGGCATGGACTACAACACCTTGGACCCTTCCATCAAACACAGCACTAGCAGTAGGAAAAGACATTGAGTATGTGTTGGTGAAAACATACAACCCCTTTACGCATTTACCAGCTCATGTAATTCTTGCCAAAGACTTAATGGGTAAATACTTTCCTGCCGAAAACGCAGAGTTGAGTTTTGATGAATACAAAAAAGGGGACAAGAAAATTCCGTTTGTTGTTCTTCAAGCTTTCAAAGGTTCAGAATTTGATGGCATCCGTTACGAACAACTTCTGCCTTATGCTCAACCAACGGACGGTGATGCGTTTAGAGTTGTTTTGGGCGATTTTGTAACTACTACCGATGGAACCGGTATCGTTCATATTGCACCATCATTTGGTGCCGATGACTTTAAAGTAGCTAAGCAAAACTGCATTGGTTCGCTTACAATGGTAGACAGAAGCGGCAAATTTACCGATGAAGTAAACGACCCAATTTTTCCGCTCGATGGTCGGTATGTAAAAGAGGCCTACTTTACCGATGCCGAGAAAGAACAGGAGTTCAAACTACAACATGAGATTCTTCGGGTCAATAACATTATTCAGGATTTGAAGAGTTTCATGAGTGCCGATGATTTGATTGTGCTGAAGCTGAAACTGGAAAACAAACTTTTCAAAACGGAGAAATACGAACACAACTATCCGCACTGCTGGCGCACCGATAAACCGATTGTCTATTACCCATTAGATTCGTGGTTTATAAAAACAACAGCTGTAAAAGACCGACTGATTGAACTGAACAAAACCATCAACTGGAAACCTGCACATACTGGCGAAGGCCGCTTTGGTCAGTGGTTGGAGAACCTGGTAGACTGGAACTTGTCTCGCTCCCGCTATTGGGGAACTCCGCTGCCTATTTGGACAAATGAAGATGGCAGTGAAATAAAATGCATTGGGTCTATATCCGAATTAAAATCAGAAATTGAGAAGGCTGTTAAAGCCGGTGTATCAAAACCAATTGAAGTTAGCGACTTGCATAAACCTATAGTAGATGAAGTCGTTTTGGTTTCAGGTTCAGGCAAACCCATGAACCGCGTTCCTGATTTGATTGATGTTTGGTTTGATTCAGGTGCTATGCCTTATGCACAGTGGCACTATCCTTTAGAGAACGAAGAAGTTTTCAAAAAGAATTTCCCTGCCGATTTTATTGCAGAAGGCGTTGACCAAACCCGCGGATGGTTCTTTACGCTGCACGTTTTAGGGGTAGCACTGTTTGATTCGGTGGCTTATAAAAATGTAGTGAGTAACGGTTTGTTGCTGGACAAAGCCGGCAACAAAATGAGTAAACGCTTAGGAAACATTGTTGACCCGTTTGATACACTCGAAAAATATTCTGCCGATGCTACCCGTTGGTACATGATGCGCAACAGCGACCCTTGGGAGAACATGAAGTTCGACATGAATGGATTGCAGGACGTCATTCGTTCTCATTTCGGAACGCTGTATAATACCTATGGTTTCTTTGCATTGTATGCCAACATTGACGGCTGGAAAATGGATGCCGGCAAAAAAGTAAAGAATGAAAACAAACCGGAACTCGATCGCTGGATTGTTTCAAAACTTCAATCGCTGATAAAAGAAGCTACGGCTTACTACGAAGATTACGAGCCAACC
>CAYQRR010000009.1:11847-19130 GCA_964419635.1 uncultured Chitinophaga sp.
TAACTGGTATGTGCGCCTCAACCGCAGACGTTTCTGGAAAGGTGAAATGAGCGAGGATAAGCAGGCTGCCTACGAAACCTTGTTTGACTGCTTAACTACGGTGGCGCAATTAATGAGTCCCGTATCTCCGTTCTTCAGCGATTGGTTATATAAAAACTTGAGTGGAGATAATCAATCTGTGCACGTTTCTTACTTGGTTAAATCGGACGAAGCACTACTGGATAAGGATTTGGAAGAAAGAATGGAATTGGCTCAGCGCGCCTGTTCGCTGGTGCTTTCGCTGCGCAAGAAAGAGAAAATAAAAGTTCGCCAACCTTTATCGAAGGTGCTCATTCCGGTGCTGAATGAAAAAATGAAATTGCAGTTCAGTAAAGTAGAAAGCTACATACTCAGTGAAGTAAACGTGAAGGCAATTGAGTATGTAGATGATGCTTCGGGCATTGTGAAGAAAAAAATCAAACCAAATTTCAAAGAACTGGGCAAACGTGCCGGGCAAAAAATTAAAGCGGTGCAGAATGCTGTTGCGGCATTTACTGCCGATGACATTTCCAGAATAGAGAGAGAACAGAAATGCAATCTTTCGCTGGATGAAGGGGAGGTTTTTGAATTGCTTCTGGCTGATGTGGAGATTCAAACTGAGGACATACCGGGTTGGTTGGTAGCCAGCGAAGGAGCTTTAACCGTTGCGTTGGACGTAACCATTACAGAAGAATTGCGCAACGAAGGCAATGCCCGCGAGTTTGTAAACAAGGTTCAAAATCTCCGAAAAGATAAAGACTTTAAGGTACTGGACCGTATCCGAGTACAGGTAGTAAAAAACACTACAGTAGAACAAACACTTGCCCGTTTCAAAGACTACATCAGCAGCGAAATTCTGGCCAAAGAAATAGTGCTGGTAGATACGCTTACGGGCTTTGATGAAATTGAATTTAATGACGAAACGCTCCGGGTAAATCTGGAAGTGGTGAGTTAAACAACAACCGAATTACATGAAACTATACAAGGCCTATTTGATTATTCTCTTCATATTAATCATAGACCAGGGGTCTAAAATATGGGTAAAAACACACATGATGCTTTACCAAAGCGAACCCATTACCTCGTGGTTCAATATCTATTTTGTAGAAAATGAGGGTATGGCTTTCGGTATGGTATTACCCGGCATTATGGGCAAATTGTTTTTGAGCATTTTCAGGCTGGTAGCAGTATTTGGCGGGGCTTGGTATTTGCGCAAACTGGTAAACGAAAACCAACACTGGGGATTTATTACCTCCGTGGCCATGATATTGGCCGGTGCCATTGGCAATATGATAGATGGCACGTTTTATGGAATCATTTTCACGGATAGTCATTACCGCGTAGCTGAAATGTTCTCTGCTGCCGGGGGCTATGGACAGGCACTCACCGGCAAGGTGGTAGATATGCTATACTTCCCGATTATCAATGGGGTTTTCCCTCGCTGGTTTCCGGTATGGGGCGGAGAGCCTTTCACTTTCTTCAATGCCATTTTTAACGTAGCCGATTCTGCCATCACCATTGGGGTGTTTATCATCCTCATTTTTCAAAGTCGCTTTTTTGTCCAAAACGAATTAGAAACCGGAATACCGGCTGGCTTAGCTGAAACAGAAACGCAAAACCCGTAGCCGACTAAAAACCGGTAAATGTTTGAATCAGCGTTTTGAGGTCGCTGTTGTTTCGCTGCTTTTGCATCAATAGGGCAAAATCTTTGAGCAGGGCATTTTTGGGCAACTCAAAAAGTGAGGCCGGTAATTTCTCTTTAAAATAGGTTGCCTTCACACTGCTCTCGCGCTTGGTGAGTTTGTGAAAGACTTCCGCTTGTAGCACAATTTTTTGTGAATGACTCTCTGCTTCGTTCCAGTTGCCGAGGAGCCTCAGCAGGGGAGTCAATTCGTTAAGTGGCACATATTCATCAATCAGCCAGGCTGTTACTTTGCGAGTATTGTCTTCACCTACAGCCTTCACCATACGCACCGCACCATCATTCACCGCCTTATCGGTCTCTTTTAGCGCCAGGCCATAATTGCAACGAAACCCCTCTTTCAGATTGTGCTGTTCATAGTATTGCAGCAACGAGTCGAGGTGATACTTAATGACAATCATGGTATCTTTCAAAGCCACTGTTTCAAAAGTGCGCTGTTCCAAATCCACTAAAAAATAGTTGTACTTTTTAATCCGATTCTCCATTTGTCGAATCAGCACCTGCGGTCCTTTTATCTTAATATCGGCCGTGCTGATGCTGCTTCCATTCTTATAAGAAACATTCAGCGTGCCTTCAAAACTGAGTTGACAGCTAGCGGAAAAAGCGATAAAAATGAATAACAGCAGCGGCAACAATCTCATACCAACCAATCAAAAATTTTATTGCCGAAAATATAAACAGCCACCACAGTAGCAATGATAGCCGCCAGCAACACACCGCCTGCAGCAATATCTTTTACACGACCCGCCTCCTGATTGTATTCGGGCGATACCATGTTTACGAGCATCTCGATGGCGGTGTTCATCATTTCTGCCGTAATCACCGAACCAATGGTTAAGGCAATAATGGCCCATTCGGCAGCATTTAAATCCAGCAGAAAACCGAGCACCGTAACCACCGCCACAGCCACAAAATGTATGCGCATGTTTTGCTGCGTGCGCAGCGCCACTACAATCCCTTTTATTGCATAGCCGAATCCGGCAATCAGTTTTTTAATCATAAGTTTTGAATGGCGTTTTGAAGTGAATGATCTTCGGCAAAATAATGATGAAGCCCGGTCAGCTGTTCTGTCGCTTCCCAAGCGCGCTGAAAGTTAAAATCCTTTTGAGCAACACAACAGGCTTGCTGCCGTTCCTGCAGTATTTGGCCCAAATATTCCTGTTCGGTTTGCCCGGGTGTGGGTATCAAAACTGAACGCTTGTTGAGTTTCATCAAATCCATAACAGTACTATAACCCGAGCGCGAGATAACCACCCGGCTTTCCTGCATAAGGCGGCCCATGGCCTCGCTATTTAGATAATTGAACACAACTAGGTTCCCGATAGTATGGGTTTGCTGTTGTGGCTCCACTTTACTCCGGACCAAAATACACTTCAGCGAAGTATGCTTCAATGCCTGCGTTACCATCGATTCAAAAATACTTCGTTGCGGTTCGGGACCGGTGCAAATAGCCATGACATCGTATTGGTAAGGCAGGTCTTGCATTTTAAAACGGGATAAAAAACCGATGTAAGTTACCGGAAAGGAAACCGACATCAGCTCAGGAAACAGGTGTGCTGCGGGTGCAGGAATCCAACAGTCATCAAACTTTTTTATCTGTGCGTGGTTAAACCGATTGAGTATCGGCTGCGCAAATTTCCAGGCAGCGGGCATCAACACATTTGCCTGATGGGTCATTAAAACAGATTTAGCCCGGGCGGAGTAACAACCATAGCGATTGTCAGAAATGACCACGTCCACTCCGGCATCGTTCACTATTTTTTGCGTAGCCTCATGCTCTGCTTCAATGGCCGCTATAAACTTAGGTAGCTGCAAGGCCATTTTAAAAACCATATTATCACCTTGGGGATATACCGGATTGTAGGCGGGCAGTTCGTATGTTTTCAGTAATGGAAATTCCGTTTTAAGCCAGCGCAAAGCCTGCCCCGAAGAAGCCAGCAACACTTCGTGATTGTTTTTTAAAAGCGCTTCAACAACAGGCACACAACGCGATGCATGACCCAACCCCCAGTCAAGAGGGGCTACTAATACCCTTTTGCTTCGCATCTAAAAAATTATTTTCGCCTGCAGACGTTTGATAAATTATGAATAAGCAAATAAAACATATCGTGCGGATCGCTGTTGTAGCTGTTATAGCGGCAGTCTACGTTTCTGGCTTGTCTGGCTGTGCTGCACAAAAGTGCGATTGACCCACTTTTGGCGGGCATCGTCTTAAACATTAAAAACTAAAATCTGAACACATGATTATTACCAAAAAAGTGGAGAAAGCCCTGAACGAACATTTACAATTGGAGATAAATGCGCAATACAGCTATCTGTCGGTGGCATCCTGGTGTGAGCGAGAGGGATACGAAGGGGCGGCCCAATTTTTTTATGGACAGTCTTCAGAAGAGAACACACACTTTATGAAGTTCTTTTCCTACATCAACGAAATGGGTGGACATGCTTTGGTGCCCGAGTTAAAAAAACCGAAGTATGAGTTCAAGTCTATTGTAGAAGCGGTAGAAATGGCCCTTGCGCACGAGCAAAAAGTAACAAAAGCCATTTATGAAATGGCCGCCCTTACTAAAAAGGAAAGCGACCACGCCACTGAGATCTTCTTAAACTTCTTTATTGATGAACAGAAAGAAGAAGAGGTGCAGTTCAAGCGAATTCTCGATAAAATAAAACTGATAGGAGGAGGACCGCAAAGTCTGTATTACATCGACAAGGAGTTTGAAAAACTGGCAAATGCCGCTGCGGCCGGTGGCGGTAAAAAGAAAAAAGACAAGACTGCGGAGTAGTTTAACACGCCCGACACTTGACAAAAGATGAATCATCCTTTAGATTGCCTGCACTTAAGCCTGGATGGAATGAAACCCCTCGACAAAATGCGCGCTGGTGAGCGCGCTTACATTATTGACATTGCAAACCATAAGCTCTGCGAAAAACTCTTTGAAATGGGAGTTTTTCCAGGGGATATGGTGGAGATGAGAGAAAATGCAGATGAACACAACTCCCTGGTGGTACAGGTCAATAATCAAACACTTAACATTTTTCGCAAAGCTGCCGAAAAGATTATAACCAACACGGTTAGTTTTGAAGTAAGCCTAAACTAAGAAGTAGTGTTCCATAAACAGCACCGCCTCCGCATTTGCGGAGGCGCTGCTGTTTATGCGTTTGTTGTTTACTCCGCAATAATTTCCCAGCTCACGGCTCTGTTTTCTTTTTGTAATTCCTCCGGGCAATTCAGGCTTACACAGCCATTACGGCTTTTAGAAGTGCCGTAATAAAACGACATTACCCGATCCAGTTTTATGCCTTGGGCTATCATATACTTGAGTACAGAATCGCTGCGCTCCAAAGACAACACTCTGACATTGGTTTCTCCGGCAGATGCAAAGCCAAAAATTCTTACTTGCTTGTCGCGCTGAATGTTCAAGGTGCTGATTAATCCATTCAGGTTTTGCTTGGCCTCGCGACTCAACTCGGCCGAGTTCTTTTCGAACAATATAAAAGGCAGATTACTGTTTACTGCAATATCTGCCGCGGCTACCGGTGCCTGTTTCTGCGCCACCGTATTCGGATTATCTACAGCGGGGACGGAAACGTTAGTTGGTACAGGCATTTCACTCATAACCTTATCCAACGGTTTTTCGGCCGTTTTATGTTCAACTTCCTGTTTGGCTATGGCGGCTGCATTAGCCTCGGCTATTGCCCGTTCCCTCGCCAGCTGCTCTTGCCGCTGCTTCTGTATTGCCGCCTCTTCTGCGGCCTTGCGCTCTGCCTCTTGCTGTTGGAGCGCTACTCGCTCTTGTTCCGCTTTCTGTATCTGCAAAGCACGCTGTTCAGCTTCTATCACTGCTTTTTCTTTTGCCTCCTCCTCTGCTTTTAACTGGGCTGCATACCGTTCCATTTCTTTCTTCTGAGCAGCGAGAGCAGCCGCTTCTTCGGCTGCTTTATTCAGTGCCTCTGTTTCTGCTTTCAGTGCTTCCGCTTCGGCCACTTGCTTCATGCGCAGCGTTTCCATTTGTTTGGCAATGGCTTCCTGTTCAGTTTTAATGCGCATCATGCTGTCTTCGTAACTCTTTTTGGCAGCAGCCATTGTTTCTGCTTCGCGTTTACGTTTTTCGTCCAGCATTTTGGCAATCTTTTCCTGCTCTGCAATGGCTCGCGCAATGGAGTCTTGCTTGGCTTTGCGCTCTGCTTCCAGTTGTGTTTCTTTTACCCTGCGTTCTATTTCCGCTTTAATGCGTGCTGCAGAATCCTGCAAGGCCTTTTGGCGCGCCTCGGCCATGGCCTTTTTCATTTGCTCCAGTTCGGCTCTGGCTTTTTGAATAGAGTCGTTTAGCAATCGTTTTTGTGTTTCAGCAAATGCACGAGCCACGGAATCCTCCTCGTATTTTTTGCGCGTGGCGGCTGCTATTTCTTCCAGTCTTTTTTTCTCGCTGGCTTCAGCCTCTATATTGGCTTGCTTTTCGAGCTCCCGCTCCAATGAATCTTCGCTCCATTTTTTGCGGGCATCGGCCAATACTTTTTCTACAGAGTCAGCAACCGCTTTTCGCTCCATTGCCTCCTGCTCCATTTTTGCTTTTAACGCCCGTTCACGTTCTATGGAATCCTCGAGGGCTTTTTGCGCTGCCAGTTCCTGCAGTTTACGCATCTCCTCGCGTAACACCTTTTCTTTCTCTGCTTTCTCTTTTTGAGTAGCCTGTTCTATTTCGGCTTTCTTTTTTTCGTATGCTTCGCGCTCTTTCAGCTCTGCTGCTTCACGCTTCTTTTGGGCAGCTTGTTCTTTGGCCTGTAGGATTGCTTCTTGCTTAGCTCGGTAAATCGAGTCTTCCAAAGCTTGTTTTCGTGCCGCTGCTTCCAGCTCTTGTTTTTTCTTCTTGTCGGCCAGTTCCTTGGCTAAGCGAGCTTGCTCCGTTTTCATTTTAGCAATAGAATCTTCAAACGTGTTTTTTGCCAGGAGTTGCCTTGCCTTCATTACAGAGTCCTCGTAATTTTTGCGTGCAATAGCTTCCGCTTTTTTGCGCTCCAGCATGGCTTTGGCCACTGCTGCAGAATCTTTCTTGGCCTTTTCGGCAGCAATACGACTTGCTGCTGCTTCCTCAGCTTCTTTCTTGGCTTTAGCCTCCTGTTGTTGTTTTTCCAAGAGCAGTTTCTCGGCTTGTTGTGCTTTTTGAATCGCCTCTTCTTCTTTAGCTTTTTTGTCAGCTTCTTTTTTTGCCAGTTCAGCGGCCACTTTTGCTTTTGCAACTGAATCTTCTACAAATTTCTTCCTGGCAGCCAAAACTGTTTTTGCGATAGAATCTTGTTTTGCCTTTTGCTGTGCAGCTTCGCGGTCGGCACGGGCCTGTGCCAAAATAGCACTGGCAATAGAATCTTGTCGGGCGCGTTCCTTAGCCGCTACGGCTTCGGCAATCTGTTTCTGCTTAACAATGGAATCCTGCTCGGCTTTTTGACGCGCAGCCATATCGCGAGCCAGCTTTTCCTGTTCGGCCTGCGCGCGGGCCAAAGAATCGGCTCGTTTGCGCTTGGCTTCTTCTTCCGCCGCCCATTGCGTCGGCCAAAGCGCTGCGTA
>CAYQRR010000009.1:19140-21940 GCA_964419635.1 uncultured Chitinophaga sp.
GCGCTTGGCTTCTTCTTCGCGCTGCGCCTGCAGTCTCAATATCTCTGCGTGAAACATAGAATCTTTAATCTCTATTTCTCTTCTCAACTTGGCGGTTACTGCTTCTTGTTTTCGCTTATTATCGGCTTCGCGCAACTTAGCGATGGAGTCGTTTTTGAGTTTTGCCAACGAGTCTAGCGATACCCGTAGCTGCTGCGACTCTGCGGCTTTTCGTTGTGCTGTGGCCTTGGCTGTGGCAATGGAATCGGCTATCTGTTTTTTGCGAGCCAATTCTGCTTTTGCTTTGGCGTCTGCTTCCTCCGCTTTTTTGGCTGCTTGCTCTTCGGCTGCTCGCATCTGCATCGCTTTGGCGCGTTCTGCCGAGTCGGTCTTTGCTTTTTGTTTAGCTGCCAGATCTTGCTTCACTTTTTCCATTTGGGCTTTCACACGATTCACCGAATCTTCCCGGCTCCTTTGCTGCATCGCTGCATTTAACAGCGCCATGTTGGCGGCTTCTTTTTCATGAGCTACCGAATCGTCATAGGCCTGTTGCAGAGCAGCTAAATTTTCCGCTTTATATTGCTGCTCCTTTCTCTTCTGGGCAATTTGCTCTTCTATACTTTTGGCTTTTTGTTCAGCATCGGCCACCAGATTAGTGTAACTATCTGTTTTCTTACTGGGCTCGTCTTTGATTACCACAACTTCCAAATTCGGATCTTCCGACTTCTTCTTTTTAGCCGTGGAGGGCGCACTCACCGATGCTGTTGCTTTTTTCTGTTCCGCTTCTTTTTTCTTCAGCTCTTCTATTTGCTTTTGCGCCTTTGCCAATTCTTCTTGCAGTTTGGCTACATTTTCGTTGGCCGATTTTACCTTTTCCGATTCCGCTACAAATGGCTGCTTGGCTTCGTTGCTCACCACCGGTTTGCTGGCAGTGTTTTTGTTTACCACCGGCTGTTGCACCGGAGGCTGTAAGCCGGGCACAGGATTTTCAAGTGGGTCTAAGAGTATATCTAACTTATAATCGTAGGGCAGGTTAAATCCAATGGTAGACACATAGAACGTAGTGTCTTTGTAGCGATTGAAAATACCCAGCGAGCGCTTATCGATGGTTACTTTGTAATTCGCTTCATATTCCATTTTAAAATTATAGGCTCCGTCTATTCCGGTGTAAAGTCGCTTTTCTTCGCGAGTCAGTATATTCTTAAGAATAATGCAGGCATCTTTTATAGGGAAATCATCTTCGCGGTTTTTAATTAATCCCATAAGACGCATGCCATCTTTTTTAAGGCGGATGGTTATGTTCTGCTGAGAAGGAATCCCCTTTTTATCTGTTTTAATAATGACGATGGAATCTTTGTAGCCCGGGTATGATGCCTTGAGGGTGTAGGTTTCATTTTTATCAATAGCCAATTTAAAGGCGCCATCAAAATAGGTTTTCAATGTAGTAAGCGAATCAAAGCCCTTATACACCACCACTTTGGCCTGATAGATAGGTGCGGCTGTAGTATCCAGCTTGCGGACCACGCCATACAGGTCGGTTTGCGCCCATGAACTTACGGCACAGAATAACGCGAGCACTAAAACTTGTAAATGCTTTTTCATCGTTTACGCATATGTATAAATCTCGGCAGCGAACGGAAGGAGCGCCCGCTTTCCTTACAGGCGCAATTTACGCGCTGTGGAGATTACTTATACGTAGGTTTTACACCAAAAGTTATACGAGGGTATATTGGGAAGGACAATGGAACAAAAGGGGAAATTTTGTAAGGGAAGGCTTATCGTAGCTTTTCTTTTAAATACTCGGCTGTGTAGGAGTTTTTTACTTCCAATATTCCTTCCGGCTCCCCCTGAAAAACAAGCCGCCCGCCTTGGTCACCGCCATCGGGACCCAAGTCAATCAGCCAATCGGCACATTTTATTACATCCATATTGTGTTCTATCACCAACACCGTGTGCCCGGCCTCTATCAACTGATTAAAAGATGTCACCAGCTTGTGAATGTCGTGAAAATGTAGTCCGGTGGTGGGCTCATCAAAGATAAAGAGCACCGGATGGGTCGCTGCTCCTTTGGTGAGAAATGAGGCCAGCTTTACTCGTTGCGCTTCGCCACCGCTTAGGGTGGAACTGGACTGCCCGAGTTTAACATACCCCAGCCCTACTTTCTGGAGCGGCAAAATCTGGTTGACAATGCCGGTCATTTGTTCAAAGAATAGGATGGCCTCATCTACGGTCAGCTCCAGAATGTCGTAGATATTTTTGCCTCTGTATTGCACCTCCAGAATTTCTTCTTTGAATTTTTTTCCGTTGCACTCTTCGCAGCGCAAATGCACATCGGCCAAAAACTGCATTTCAACCACCACTTCGCCTTCGCCTTTGCAGGTTTCGCAGCGTCCGCCTTCCACATTAAACGAAAAGTCCTTGGCCTGGTAGCCACGGATTTTTGAAAGCTGCAAATGCGCATATAAATCGCGAATGCCGTCATAGGCTTTTACATACGTCACCGGATTGCTCCGCGAACTTCTCCCCAATGGATTCTGATCTATCATCTCAATAGCAGAAATTTGACGCAAATCACCTGTCAGTTCGCGATACGAACCGGGTTTTTCGCCAGAACCATCAAACCTGCGGAGAATAGCCGGATACAAAATTTTCTTGATTAGGGTTGTTTTGCCCGAACCCGAAACCCCGCTAACTACCGTAAGTGCTTGCAACGGAATTTTTATATCCACCGATTTTAGGTTTTGCTGCGATGCACCCCGCAGATCACTCCAATTAGCCGGTTGGCGCCTCTTCTTGCTGAACGGTATTTCTAACTCACCGG
>CAYQRR010000010.1:0-21172 GCA_964419635.1 uncultured Chitinophaga sp.
ATGAAGGTATTTGTGGATGCCGAACCGGACGACCGCCTCATCCGCATCATTGAGCGCGATATGCGCGAGCGTGGCCGCACCGCCCACCAAGTAATAGAGCGCTACCATGTAGTGAAAGACATGCACATACAATTTATTGAACCCACCAAGCGTTATGCCGATATCATTATCCCACAAGGGGGCGAAAACACGGTGGCCGTAGATATGCTGGTGGCTACCATTAAATTAAAACTAATGCAGGGTGAATAATTTTGGTGGGCTGCCCGCCACGCCATAAATCTTCTATATATCAACCATCGCAATATGAAAAAAACAATCACCATCGCTCTTTTAGCTCTTGCCATAGCCGGGTGTGCCGGCTGCAAAAAAGGAGGCTTTAATGTGTTTACCATTGCTGACGACAAAAACTTTGGCGCGCAGATGGAAGCTGAAATCGCCAGCGACCCGGCACAGTTTCCTATCCTAAACCCCGGCCAACATCCTCAGGCCTATGCCTACCTGAACCGAATGCGCGATAGCATACTGGCCTCGGGCCAACTCGAGCACGCCAGCGATTTTGAGTGGAAACTCTACATCATACAAGATGATAATACCCAAAACGCCTTCTGCACCCCCGGTGGCTACATTTATGTATACACCGGGCTCATTAAATACCTTGACAATGCCTCTTCACTGGCCGGTGTGCTGGGTCACGAAATGGCCCATGCCGACCGCAGACACAGCACACAGCAGCTGACGCAGCAATATGGCATTTCGCTGCTGGTGAGTGTAGTAGCCGGCACCACCAATGCAGGGCAGCTGGCCGAAATAGCCGGAAACCTCACCTCGTTGGCCTTTAGCCGCGAACACGAAAAAGATGCCGATGAGCATTCGGTGATGTACCTGTGCCCTACTCTTTACCGGGCCGATGGCGCTGCCGATTTTTTTGAAAAGATAGTGGCGCAGGGTGGTAGCCAAGTGCCGGCTTTTTTGAGCACCCACCCCAACCCCGACAACCGTATTGGCAATATACAATCCAAGGCCACCTCGCTCAGTTGCGATGGCGCCCCCTCGGCCAGCGTAGAACTTAACGAATACAGCGCCTTTAAAGCCCTGTTGCCGTAAGCCTTCTTTGGATAGAAAATATAGCCTGTCTTTACGAGGGCATTTCCATTAAAAAAATAAATACGAGCAAAGCCCCCCCCGCTACTCCAGCAGTATCAAATCACAAACTCCACCTCTTTGCTTTTGAACACCTTTTCGTAGTAGCGCTCATAGAGTGGTAATATGTTTTCGATGGCAAAGGTTTGAGCATGTGCGTAGGCATTGGCCTTAAACTGTAGCAGGCGGGCTTCGTTCTCAAGGAGGGTAATGGTGTTTTGGGCCATGTCTTTAAAATCGCCCACCGCGCTCATGTAGCCGGTGGTGCCATGCACATTGATTTCGGGTATGCCTCCGGCATTGCTCGATATCACCGGCACCTCGCAGGCCATCGCCTCCAGGGCTGCCAGACCAAAACTCTCTGTTTCGCTTGGCAGCACAAAAGCATCGCTGATAGCCAGTAAATCTTCAATGGCGTCCTGCTTACCCAAAAAGCGCACCTGATCGCAAATGGCCAGTTCTCGACAAAGCATCTCCAGCCCCATGCGCTCGGGGCCATCGCCCACCAGCAGCAGTTTAGAGGGTATTTTTTTCACCACCAGTTCAAACATGCGCACTACATCTTCTACACGCTTTACTTTGCGGAAGTTAGATACGTGTATCAGTATTTTTTCGCCCTGCGGAGCAATGGCTTTTTTAAAGTGGTCTTTGTCGGTTTTCTTGAATCGCGAAAAATCGATGAAGTTGGGAATCACCTCTATTTCGCGGGTAATGTTGAAATTTTTATACGTGTCTTCTTTCAGGCTCTGCGATACGGAGGTAATGCCATCGCTATGGTTAATACTATACTCCACCACCGGCTTGTAGCCGGGATCTTTGCCTATAAGGGTAATGTCGGTGCCGTGCAGGGTAGTTACAAAGGGCAGGTGAAACCCTTTTTCCTTTAGAATGCTGCGGGCTACTAAGGCAGATGAGGCGTGCGGTATGGCATAATGCACATGCAGAATATCCAGCTGCTCAAAGCGGGCCACATCCACAATTTTGCTGGCCAGGGCACTTTCATACGGTTGGTATTGAAACAGTGGATAGTCAAGCGCGCTCACCTCGTGGTAAAAAATATTTTCGTGAAACGTATCGAGCCGCACCGGCTCCTGATAGGTAATAAAATGCACTTTGTGCCCTTCTTTGGCCAGGGCTTTTCCCAGTTCGGTGGCCACCACTCCACTACCCCCATAGGTGGGATAACATACAATTCCGATTTTCATTTGCAATCAATTATTTTCTTAGACGCTTCGAATGTAAGTAGATTGTGTAGATTCAAGATTCATTTGTAACAATATGTGGTATCCTTTTTTAAAAAACACCGCTACCAAAAAACTAGCCGTGCTGATTGACCCCGACAAGCTGCAGGGAGAAGCCCTGGTATCGTTGGTGCAACAAGCTAATTCAGCAAAAGTTGATTTTTTGCTGGTAGGCGGCAGCCTGCTGCTGGAAAACGTATTGGAAAAAACTATTACCACCATTAAAACCCACACCGCCTTGCCCTTCTTTTTGTTTCCGGGTAATCATTTTCAAATCAGTGCACAGGCCGATGCCCTACTTATGCTTAGCTTGCTATCGGGTCGCAATGCCGAGTATCTCATCGGCCAACAAGTGGTAGCGGCTCCCAGCATACGGGCGGCCGGATTGCCCACGATAGCCACAGGTTACCTGCTGATAGATGGCGGACGTGTGTCCACCACATCGTATATCACTCAAACCATGCCCATACCGCACGATAAAGCTGATGTGGCCGTGGCCACCGCCATGGCAGGCGAAATGCTGGGGATGCAAATGATTTATCTGGAAGCAGGCAGCGGAGCCCATAGCCACGTGCCCGAAACGATGATACGTGCCGTGAAGAAAAACATTTCCGTTCCCTTGATAGTTGGTGGAGGCATCCGTAGTAGTGAGGCAGCCGAGGCCGTATGCCGGGCAGGTGCCGATATAGTGGTAGTGGGCAATGTGCTGGAACATGAACCCGAGCGGCTACTCGAAATCTCCCTGGCCGTTCATGCAAATTATGAAGCTGTAGTATGATAGGAGTGGTAGTAAAATCAACCGGTAGCTGGTACGATGTGCGCACCGAACACAATGAAGTTATCAAGTGTCGGCTCAAAGGCATTTTTCGGCTCGATGAATCCAAAGAAAAAGATTCGAACCCCGTGGCCGTTGGCGACCGGGTTTCTATTCTCAAAGCCGAATCGGATGATGGCTGGATGATTACTGCTATTGAAGAACGCGAAAACTATATTGTACGTTCTTCGCCCAAGCACAAAGGCGCCCGGCAGATTATAGCCGCCAACTTAGACCAATGTATGCTGATTGTAACGATGGCTAATCCACGCACCAGCACCGGCTTTATCGACCGCTTTTTAATTACTGCCGAGGCGTATCACATTCCCGCCATCCTGGTATTTAACAAACAGGATATGCTGGATGCAAAAACCAAACGCAAGCAGGATATGGTATCGCAGATATACGCCAATATTGGTTACCCAACACTTTTTGTATCGGCTCTCAATCACGAAAACATAGCCGCTGTTCAAGAGGCGATTCGCCACAAAACCACCCTGGTGTCGGGCCATTCGGGAGTTGGCAAGTCCACCTTGATGAACGCCATACAACCGGGCCTGAATCTGAAAACGCTGGAGATATCGAAGTTTAGCGGCAAAGGCATGCACACCACTACGTTTGCCGAAATGCATGCGCTGGATATAGGTGGCAGCATTATAGACACACCGGGCATTCGCGAGTTTGGAATTATGGATTTTAAGCCGGAAGAAATATCGCACTACTTTATTGAGTTTCGCGATTTAATACCGCAATGCAAATTCAATAACTGCCTGCACGAAAACGAGCCGGGCTGTGCCGTGAAAGAGGCCTATCAGGAGGGCCGCATATCCGAAGAGCGCTTTGTCAACTACCTCAACATTATGCTCGATTACAAAGCGAACTACAAGCACTGGGACAAATGAGAGCAGTTATTCAACGAGTTTCTTCAGCATCCGTAAGCATAAACGGAAAATTGAAATCGGCTATTGAAACAGGCTTGCTCGTGTTGGCCGGCTTTGAAGAAGCCGACACCCCCGAAGAATTAGAGTGGATGAGCAGCAAGATAGCGAACCTGCGCATCTTCAGCGATACCAGCGGACTCATGAACCTAAGTGTGAAAGATGTGCGGGGCGATGCGCTGGTCGTTTCTCAGTTTACACTGCACGCCCTTACCAAAAAAGGAAACCGTCCTTCGTTTATCCGTGCAGCCAAACCCGAGGCGGCTATTCCGCTGTACGAAAAATTTGTAACGCACCTGGAAAAAGAATTGGGCAAGCCCGTGGGCACCGGTGAGTTTGGTGCCGATATGAAGGTATGCCTGGTCAACGATGGTCCAGTAACCATTATCATTGACTCTAAAAACAGAGAGTAACCCATGTATATCCCACCGCACTTTGCCGAACACAACAAACAGGAAATAGAACAGCTGGTTCGCGAGTTCAGCTTTGCCACGCTGGTGTCGGTGCACGACAACATACCTTGGGCTACCCATATTCCGCTGGAGCTGGTGATAGAAACTGATGGTCAATGGTGGCTGCATGGTCATGTGGCGCGTGCCAATCCGCAATGGAAAAATTTTGAATCGCTACCCGATGTGCTGGCCATTTTTATGGGGCCGCACACTTACGTGTCGCCTTCTTGGTATAATCATAAAAACGTGCCCACCTGGAACTATACCGCAGTTCATTTGTACGGCAAGCCAATGCTGGTAGAGGGAGCTGAACTGGAGGCTATGTTGCAAAAGCTGATGAATAAATATGAAGCCCTCCATGCCGAAAAACCACAGGGCTATCATGAAATTCCCGAACGAACTTTAGCCATAGATTTGCGCGGAGTAGTAGGTTTTAAAATAGAGGTAACTCGTATACAAGCCATCAGTAAGCTATCGCAAAACCGCGATGCCGAAAGCCATGCATCAGTGATAGAACATCTGAAACAAACCGGAGAGCAAAATGCCCAGCGCATTGCGGTTGCCATGAAAAAAAACAAAAATAACGAAGCCATATGACGATAGAAGAAGCACAACAAAAAGTAGATAGTTGGATAAACACTACAGGAGTTCGCTATTTTAATGAACTCACCAACATGGCCATGCTCACCGAAGAAGTGGGCGAGGTAGCGCGCATAATTGCACGCAGGTATGGCGAACAAAGTTTTAAAGAAAGCGACAAAAACAAAGAGCTAAGCGAGGAGCTGGCCGATGTCTTGTTTGTGGTTATTTGTCTGGCCAACCAAACGGGCGTAAACCTCACCGATGCCCTGCAGAAAAACCTGGAGAAGAAAAGCCAACGCGATGCCACCCGCCACCGCAACAACGAGAAACTGCAATAAAGCAAGCCAAACTTTAAATGCCGGAAGCAGCGAATCCTGCGCAACCAAAACAATCGGGAGTGCCCACAGCCACCGCATTTGGAGAATCAGAAACATTGCCTAGTATTGCAGAGTTATCAGGCGGTTGTCCGTTTACCGATAATGTTTCCAACACTGTTTTTCCCGGATATAAACTTTCAAACCTTTACATTCTTTTTTTAGCAACCCTTATACAGTTTCTGTATACCTCCCGCACGATGTTTATTCTCAACTCATAAATTTTATTCAACAAACACCTTCCTACATGTACGACATTTTGCAGTTAAACGACATGATTCTGCCTGAGCTGCAGGAAATAGCAGCCTCCCTCCAAATCAAAGGCAACGAAAAACTCGAAAAGCAAGAACTCATTCTTAAAATTCTGGATGCACAGGCCCTGCGCCCTGCAGCCGAAGAAGACAAAGCGAAGGACAAACCGGTAAAAAAAGTACGTGCGCGCAAGCCCGTGGACCCCGAGCTGAAATCCAAAGCGGAAAAAACAGCCGAGCCGGAGTTGTCTGCTGTAACCGAAGAAGCCCCTGCCAAAGAAGAAAAATATGAGCCGTCCATCGAACAGCCGGTGGTGGTTTCTGAAAATAAGGAGCGAAGCCAGCCCGTGCAGGAAAACCAGCCAGAGGTAAAACCACAAGAAGATTTTCAGCGCAGAAATAAGGATTTCTTCAGCGTGGAAACAGATGCCACCATAGAAGGTGAAGGCGTGCTGGAAATGATGCCTGATGGCTATGGCTTTTTGCGCAGCAGCGATTACAGTTACCTCTCTTCGCCCGATGATATTTACGTGTCGCCCTCACAGATAAAACTGTTTGGCTTAAAAACCGGTGACACGGTACATGGATACATTCGCCCGCCCAAGCAAGGCGAAAAATATTTTGCCCTCTTAAAAGTGGACACCATCAACGGCCGACTGCCCGAAGACATCCGCGATCGGGTATCGTTCGATTATCTGACTCCGCTTTTTCCGCAAGAGAAATTAAATCTGTTTACCACCCCCAGCAACCTGACCACGCGCATCATTGATTTGTTTACCCCCGTAGGCAAAGGACAGCGCGGCATGATTGTGAGCCAGCCCAAAACCGGCAAAACCACCATCATGAAAGAGATTGCCAATGCCATTGCCAAAAATCATCCGGAGGTGTATTTGATTGTGCTGCTCGTAGACGAAAGGCCGGAGGAAGTAACCGACATGGAACGCAGTGTAAACGGAGAGGTGATTGCCTCCACGTTTGACGAGCCGGCCGAAAAGCACGTGAAGGTAAGCAGCGTGGTGCTGCAAAAAGCGAAGCGCCTGGTAGAGTGCGGCCACGATGTGGTGATTCTCTTAGACTCCATTACGCGTTTGGCGCGTGCTTACAACACCGTGTCGCCTTCATCGGGCAAGGTGCTATCGGGTGGTGTGGAAGCCAATGCCATGCAAAAGCCAAAACAGTTTTTTGGTGCCGCCCGCAAAATTGAAAACGGAGGCTCGCTCACCATTCTGGCCACAGCCCTCATAGACACCGGCTCCAAAATGGATGAGGTAATTTTTGAAGAGTTTAAAGGAACCGGCAACATGGAGTTGCAACTGGACCGCAAACTTTCCAATAAACGCATTTACCCGGCTATCAATATCGTGGATTCTTCTACCCGGAGAGATGATTTATTGTTGGACAAAGACGTATTGCAACGCATGTGGATTTTGCGCAATCACATTGCCGACATGAGCTCACAGGAGGCCATGAACTTTATTACCCAACAAATGAAAGGCACCAAAAGCAACGAAGAGTTTTTAGTCGCTATGAATTCTTAATCGCCTTCTGGCGTGCAATAAAAAAAGGAGAGCCGAGGCTCTCCTTTTTTTATTGGGTTAGCTGCTTAAAGACTTCCTCCAGCGAGTATTCTTCTTTATTCAAGTGGAGCAGCGTGAGGTTTTTTTCTTTGGCAAAGTTGAAGATGTCTTCGCGTATGTCTTTGTGGCCCTGCGACACAAAATTCCACTTACCATCTTTTTGTTGTTCAAAGGTTTTAATGCCCTTGAGGGTGCCCAGCAGCGAGCGGTCTACGGGCTGCTTAAACTCAGCCGTAACTACTACTTCGTTACCCACCCGGTTTTGCAAATTGGCGGTGGCATCATCAGCTACTATTTTCCCTTTGTTGATGATGATTACTCTATCGGCCACAGCCTGCACCTCTTGCATAATATGCGATGAAAAAATAACCGTTTTGTCTTTGCCCAGTTGTTTAATGAGTGCGCGGATTTCTACCAGCTGATTGGGGTCCAGGCCGGAGGTGGGCTCGTCTAAAATGAGCACCTCGGGATTGTGCAGCATGGCTTGTGCCAGGCCCACGCGCTGCCGATAGCCTTTGGAGAGCTGGCCTACTTTCTTTTTACGCTCGTTGGCCAGGCCGGTGGTCTCTATCATCTCATCAATGCGCTTAGAGGCCATGCCTCCCATTTTGTGTAAGCCGGCCATAAACTCGAGATACTCGCGCACATACATATCAAGGTAGAGCGGATTGTTCTCGGGCAGGTATCCTATTTTTTGGGTTACCTCAATAGGGTGGGTAGCGGTGTTGTATCCGCACACCGTGGCGGTACCGGAGGTGGGTGGTATAAAACACGTAAGCATTTTCATGGTAGTGCTTTTGCCCGCACCATTGGGACCCAGAAAACCCAGCACCTGCCCTTTGTGGGCCTCAAACGAAATTTCGTTTACTGCTTTTTGTGTTCCGTATACTTTGCTGAGTTGGCTTACCTGTACCGACATGGCTGTGCTGTTTACTTAAACGAGTAACAAGATTTTTTCAATTTATATTTCTTTTTATCGGCTTTAGAAACCGAAATTTTGCTGAGCTTCAGCGGTGTGCCCATCATGCGCACATGGGGCGGTATTTTTCCGACCCAACCTGAATACACCACGGCAAGACCATCTTTCTTAAACGCATCAGGCAGCTGTTGCGATATATATCGGCCATTCGGATTATCGGCCGGCACTATCACCCAGGTTTCGCCATTCGCCAATACGCTCACTTTGCCTTTTTCGTTTTTTATTTCGCGGTCCCATTCAAAATCCGACTGGGCAAAACTGAATACCGTGAGCAACAAAGCCACCATTGACAGGTTCCATTTCTTTTTCATGATTCGTGTTTTTCTGCTGGGGTTCAAATCTCCTGCCAAATAAACTAAAGTATTGTTTCATTCATATCATGTTTCTAAAACTGAAAGTAAAGCCCGGTGCCAAAACTGATGCCATAGCCCGCGAACCCGATGGCACGCTCAAGGTGAAGATAAAAGCCCCACCTGTAGACGGTAAGGCAAATGTCTACTTGATAAAATATCTGAGCAGCGCTCTGCAAGTGCCCACCGCACAGCTGCGCATAAAAACCGGCAGCAACAGCAGCCACAAACTGCTCGAAATAGATGCAAATGCCGAGCACATAACGGCCGTTTTACAAACGCTGCCGGACAAGGCTTAGTGGATATCTACCCCTGAAGAGCGGCCCTTGATTAGCTGTTGGCCTTTGCAGAAGGGCAAGCTACACATCTGAGCTGAGCGATAAAAGAAATACCGCGGACCGAACTACAACAAAATATTGTTTTCGGGTTTGAGGGGAGCGGGTATGTCGGGCATGCCAAACATCTCTTTTAAATCTATCTCTATATTGCGACTAATGGCCGTAATGGGTACATCGTTGGCGCTGCCCTCAAATGGGCTTTCGGTGCTTTCGCCTATTTTTTCAAGGGTGGTAAATATCCAGGTAGAAAGCGCACTAAAGGGCACCGATAGCCAGATAAAGTGCTCGCCTGCTTTGTCGAACTCTTGTAACATACCCAGCGGCACCAGCACCACAAATATTTTAATAAAGTAAAGGTTGAGAGTGGCAAACTGACGCGGATACGGAAAGTTTTTGATGCGCTCGCTCACCCCCTGCTGATTGTAAAACTCTACCAGCAACTTTTGCAGCTCCATGTGCCTGAAATCCTCGATAAGGCCCTTGTGCAGCAAAGCCTGAAGGTGATCGCCCTGCAGAGCCATAATTTGTGCTGCTTTGTTGCTGTATTGCCCAATAGCACTTACCTCCTCTTCGCTTAGGTATTTGCGGAGCTGCTCCTGCAGATCGTGGTTGTGCTCGGTGACCTTAAACCATTTGTCTTTGTATTCCTGATTGTGTGGTTTATAAATAGCTTCCCACACCCGGGCTTCGCGCAACTGGTAGCGCAGGGCCGTGAGCCAAGCCAGGTGGCGCAGAATAAGTTTTTGTTGCTCGGTTCGCAGCTCGGCATCGCTGATGGGTGACACCGCGTGGCGGTGGCTCACAAAATCTTTCACCATAATACCCCAGGCACGGCTAGCGTTTACAATGGCCCCCCACGATTTGCGGGCCTCCCACATGCGGTCGTAGGAGGCGTTGTTTTTAAATCCCACCACAAAAGCCACGGCAGTGCCCAGCAAGGCCACCGGCAGCCAGGGGATGGAGAGCCATGTCCAGCCCAGCACCGCATAGCAAAAGGTAGGGATAAAAGAGATGATTAAAAGGGAGTAAATGTCTTTGCGGGTCCAGAAGATGACCTCTTGAAAGGAAAATTGTTTACCGCTGTGCATGGCTTCAATTTAGCCCACAAGTATATAAAAAGCCGTGGGCTGCCCTTTAGCTAGCGAACCGCTAAATGTTCAAATACTTTTTGGATGTCTTTGCTTTCGTAGCCCTTGGCCAGCAAAAAAGAAAAGAGCTTCATTTTGCGTTCGCGGTCGCTGGCGGCCTTGATGCGCAACCATTTTTGCCCTGCTGCTTTAAGCAGGCGCTCCTGATAATTTTCTTCTTCCACCTCGCCCAGGTTATGTTGTATGAGAGCAGCCGGCAGACCCTTGCGCAACAGGGCCATTTTAATCTTTGTTTTGCCCCACTTTTTGCGCACGTGGCCGTTCACAAAGGCCTTTACGTAGCGCTCTTCGTTCAGGTAATTTTCCTGCCGTAGCCGTTGCACATAAGCAACCGGGCTGCCGGCTGCCTTCAGTGTTTTAAATTTCTGCAGCACATCGGCTTCGCAGCGCTCCTGATACGAACAATAGCGCGTGAGCTTTTCAAAAATACTTTCGTCCATGGGGCTTGTTTTTAGTTTCGCAGCGCCTTAAAACAAACTTATTAAAAATCAGCGCGCCATCTTTCTATTGCTGGCAGCCAACTCCATTAGCGGAGTGGCGCAGGGCATCTCTATGCTGGCAGTGCCCTGGTATTTTACAGGCATTCTTCAGCGGGCCGATTTGTTTGCAGCTTGTTATCTGGCGATTACGGCCGCCTCGCTTTTTTGGGGTGTGTATTCGGGGGCGCTCATTGACCGCCACAGTCGCAAAAGCATTTTTTTGTGGCTCAATGCCGGAGGCTTGCTGGCGCTGACGGGAGTATCGCTCTATGGCTACCTGGCGGGGCAGCTGCACTGGCTGGCGGTCATCAGCGTGTTTGCCACCACGGTGTTTGTGTATACGGTTCACTTTCCCAACCTCTATGCCTTTGCACAGGAAATAACCCCGCGCCACGACTATGCGCGCATTACATCGCTGCTCGAAATTCAGGGACAAATCACGTTTACCGTAGCCGGTGGCCTGGCAGCCGCGCTGTTGCAGGGTTTTGACGGGCACCTCAGTGCCTGGGGGCACGCTATCCAATTGCCGTTTCAAATTAAGGCCTGGCCCATTCAGCAAATTTTTTTGGTGAATACACTCACCTATGCCATTACCCTACTGCTGGTGTGGCGCATACGGTCTATACCAGTGGTGGAAAAAAGCATTGACACCGCTCCGCTTCAAGATCGGCTGAAATCGGGTTTTGTGTTTTTGCAAAAACATCCGCTTCTGTTTCAATTTGGCAATGCTTCGCTGCTGGTGTTTCTCACGGTGCTGGTGTTTGGCACATATGTGTCCACCGTATTTGTCAAAAACTATCTGCAGGGTGATGGGGCTGTATATGCCCTGAGCGATATGGCGTTTTCGGTGGGTTCGCTGCTGGCAGGTTTTTTAACCACTCGGGTCTTTGGCGAAAAAAATGCGGTGAAGGGTATTATCATTTTATCGCTGGTGGCTGCGGGCTTATATGCATTCATGACGGTGAACCGCGTTTTTGTATTGTTCTACCTGGCCAATTTTTTAATAGGCTCATGTAATGCTGCGGTGCGCATTCAGCGCATTACGTTTTTGTTTCACCACATCCCGAATCACATTATCGGGCGCGCCAATAGCGTGCTGTTTGTGGTAAGTGTCTTATTTCGATTAGTATTAATTACCGTACTCAATCTTCCGTTTTTTCTGCAGGGTGAGCAGATAAAATATGCGGTATGGGTATTGGCCGGCATCTGTGCAACGGGTGGAGTGTTGCTGGCGCGCAATTATAAACAACTGGTGCGCATGCCCGATGTGCCGCGCGCTTAAAATTACGCAGCTGCGGGTACGTGTTATTTCACGTTTTCGGGGATGGGCCAGTGTGGTTCGTTCGGGTCAAAATATATCATACGTTGAGATTGAAGGTGGGTGCGTTTACGCCCACTGCACAAAAAGGTTTCATTTTTCTTGCTTCGCCTTTCAATCGCCCTACATTTACAACGGTCATTTGTCAATATGAACACCTATCGCATTTTATTTTTAGCAGCTGTATTCTTTGGGCTGTCGGCACAGGCACAGCCGCTGAGCACCCACCCCATTTCTACGCAGAGCGAGGTGGGTTTTGAGCCTTGCCGCGATACGTTTCATTTGTTTAAGCGGCAGGAGTTTTATGATATAGGTGTTATTCTGCCCTCGTGGTTACCGATTGTAGATAAGCACTATGTGGCTATCGTAGAAGGCAAAGTCACTTACAACCGCAGCAACGGAGCTCACGGGCCTTATATGTGCAATGAGGACCTACCCTTCTATCATTACTCCCATGATTTTGATTTTGACATAGTGCCCGATGCTACACCCGATAATCGCTACACAAATTTATTGCCCTTGCTGGTGTACAACACGTCTAAGGGACCTGATACTATTCTGGCACAGGAGGTGCACTGCGAATGGGAGTCGGGCATAGGCATGAACAACCGCATCAATCCCTTACGCACCGAAAACGAAGCCGGCAACAGTGCAGGTTTTTTTACAGCCGGGCATGAGCGGGGCGATGTGTTGTGGAATTTTCCCACTATTGGCGATTGGGTGCATGTGGAAGGCCACTATGTGTGGGATCGCGGGCACCCGCCTGCCGAAGCTGAGATTCATCCGCCCCGGTTTTTAGCGGTAAAAAGAAATTTGCCCGAGCAGATTATGATTGGCGATAGCTCGCTGAAGTTTGCTACACGCATTGACCTGTTTGCCAGTGGCGATGGCGGAGCGCTTATGAATAACCGCTACAACGCTCCCAAATTTGTGCAAAAGATAAACATGAGTGGCAAGGATTATGAATTTACAACCCGCATCAATCTGCCCCGTCCTTCGCCCCAGGCACAATTGCGCTATAGCCTCGAGAAAAGAAAGGGGGACGACTTTTCTGCACCGGAAACCATTGTGCTTAACAGCGACAGCGGCACCGTGACGGTGCTCCTGCCCTGGAAAAGCAAAAACGCCAACGACCTGGAGGTATATGCGCGCACCCTTTTTGTTTTTTGGGACGAAGGGCGTGGCGTGCATCATGATTTGCCGATTGATGCTTATCGCATTCGCCTGAGCCATGTCTATTTCCGAAAGCTGAACGACTACTTATCCAAAGCCGAAGTTCGGCTCTTTGCCAATGTAGGCAGCCACTGGATATTTGTGAATGATTTTTTTGGCAAGAAGGAAAAAATTTTGTCGGCCGGCATGGGCAAAACGCGCAAAAAGCACTGGGACCTCCGCAACGAGTTTATGGTGTATTTGCCGCGTGGCGAACACTTTCGGGTATTCATGAGCGGATGGGAAGTGGATGGCGTAGACTTGCTGAGCGGCAAATTACTGGACCCTAACTCGGCCTGCGACAAAAAGACCAAACGCTTTTTTAAAAACAACATTTTCTCTATTTCAAAAATGCTGATGAAGGGCTGCATGGACGATGAATATGGCAACATCAGCATGCTGCATAGTGCCGAAAATCTGGGCAAAGAAAACCGCTACGTCCATTCGCCCAAAGAAGGGAAAAACGATGACCCCTGTCCGTTCAGCAAGTATCCGCTGAAAGACCGTTACTTTCTGACTTACTCGATTGAAAAAGTGAATTAGCCCACTATAGTGTGCTTCATTAATTGGTTTATCCTCGCAGCCCATGCGCAGCTTGTTTAAAGTACTGAATCTATTGGCTTTGGCCGTGTTGCTGCTATCATGCGCAGCCACGTTTGTAACGCCTCAAGAGGCTTGGCAGTTGTCGTTTTTGGGGTTTGCGTTTCCGGTGGTGCTGGTCATCAACTTTTTGTTTTTGCTGCTCTGGATTTTGAAGCGCGATGCGTTTGGCTTGTTGCCGCTGTTTGCCCTGTTGCTTTCCTGGAGTTTTGTCGAAAGCACTTTCGCGCTGCACTTTCGCGAAAAACAAACCGATGCAGGATACAAGCTGATGACCTGGAACGTGAAAAACTTTGACCTCTACGATTGGAATCGCAACGAACAAACGCGTGAGAATATGATGGCCTTAATAGCCCGGCAAAAACCCGATGTGCTTTGCCTGCAAGAGTTTTATACCAATAATCAGTTGTTTAAAAATCTGGAATACCTCCGCGATACGCTGGGATATCCATACGTTTATTTTTCACCGGCCGTGGACCTTAAAAAAAATCCGAAAAACAAAGTGCAACAGTCCCTATGGCAAAGTGGCGAATTGCACCAACAGTGGGGTGTAGCTACCTTTTCTAAATATCCCATTACCCATACCGGCACTATCGACTTTGAAAACTCCCTGACCAACGAATGCATTTTTACCGATATTGAAATGGATGGCAAAACCGTCCGGTTGTATAATGTACACTTTCAGTCTATTCACCTCGGTTATGAAGATTATGCCACGTTAGATTCGTTGAAAGAAAATCAAACAGCCACCTGGAAATCGCTCAAGAGCATTTTGCGAAAAATGAAACGGGCCTACACCAAGCGCGCACAGCAAGCCATAGCAGTGAGCGAACACATGAATGCCTATGCTGGCGAAAAAATACTGTGTGGCGACTTTAACGATGTGCCGGTTTCTTACACCTACAAAACCACCGCTGCAAATTTGAAAGATGCCTTTATTGAAAAGAGTTCCGGCTTTGGGGCCACGTACGCCAACCGCTTGTCTATCTTCCGAATCGACTACACGTTGTTAGATGAGCGCATTCGCATAAACAGCTATCGCACCATCCGCCAAGAACTCAGCGACCATTATCCGGTATGTGTCACCTTTAGTTTTTAGCCATTAATATTTGATTACTCTCCCTCTCCAGGTTTTGTTCTCTGCAGCATGCGCCAGCACCAGATAGCAGCCGGCCGGCAGCGCTGAAAGGTCTATCGTTTTGTCGTTTGTGCTGAGCAGGCGTTCTCCTTGCAAAGACAGTATATCGGAAGAAAGAATTTCCTCCTCCGATTGAACAGACAACTTGGCGGCCGTAGGATTCGGCACCAATGTCACCGCCATCTCTTGCACTTCGTAAATAGAAGAGCCACACGAATTGACTGCGCGGGGGGTTCGGTCATTTACCGACACAAAATTTCCGGTACCATCTGCACATCGGGCCATCGCAGCATCGGGCGCCTGGTTGCCATAGCTGAGGCTATCGAAAATGGCACTGCCATCGCTTAGTATCAGGGCATCGCCCGTGTTACTTAAATTAAAGTTGGTGTGCAGGTCTACATACGTTTCGTCTTCATCATCGGCCCACAATACCAGACGCTGCCCGGGCAGTATAAAGGCCTCTGCCGGAAATGCCCACTTAGTTAAGTTGCCAATAGAATCACTCAGATACAGGCCTGACAGGCTTAAAGGCTGTGTGGTAGCATTGAGGAGTTCTATCCAGTCTTTGTATTTGCCGTTTTCGTTTTGTATGCCGGTGTTGTTATTGGCCGTTAATTCATTAATCACCAACTGCCCGGCTACTGCGGTGGGTAGCGTAGCGCTGAGCGCATAAAACTCATGCTCTGCGCGCTCCGGTGAGAAAGCTCCGGTGCTGTTATTTTCAGCGTAAATGTAATACTGCATATAGGAGCCATTCATCTGTAGGGCAGCGCCATACACATCATCTCCGGCAGCACCATCATTGTGACTACCATCGTCATACATACGCACGCGCACAAAGCGGTCTGCTTTATTGAATCGATAGCCCACATACACAGCCGTGTCGTTGGTCACAGTTGCGGCCAGGGCAAAGGCTGCACCATAGGCCGGGGCCGCTTCCGAGGAAACCACATTAGTAATCACCGGTGGCGCTGCCGACAATACGTTGCTTAGATAGGCCGCCCGCGCATCCATCAAAGGGTAAATGCCGGGGCAAGTGCCCCCTGGCGAGCCGCTGCCTGTGGTGTTGGTGGTCAGCGCATTTTGAAAGTTAGAGTACGTGCTCAGGTAGTTGGCATCTGTTTGCACGGCATTGTCTACGAGTGCGTGCATGCTGTTGGCGGCCGTTTTATACGAAGCGTTTACAAAGTTTTCGTTGTTGATGGTCCGCAGGTGCGCCAGATACATTTTTTCATAAAACGGATTGTTCAGCAACTTATAAATCAGGGGCCAGGCCGATTCATTTTTATGCAAGAGATAATTCATGGTTTGCATCGTGGTGGCGTTCAAATTGGAGGTAGTGCCTCCGGCCAAACTAAAGCCGCCAAAGCTCATGTTTAAATCCCACACAGTGGGAATCCATTGATCGGCATGGTTGCGATAGAGATAATAGTTTTGCCGGAAAGAGCCGGAATAACTATCGAGGTTCACCAGCACATTATTAAACGCGAGCATCCACAAAAAGCGGTCGATGTCGGCTATGGAATTAAACGCCTGGAACTGATTGTTGAGCGTATCGCACAAATGAAAGAGTTCATACCAACCGGTGTCTGATTTTAATTCGTATTTGGTATCATAGTTTGCCAGCGTGGTGCCGTTGTATTCCAGGCTGGAACCATTGCCCGAACCCGGACCGGCATTTTGCGGATTACACTTGATAAACGTGTGCCGATTGCTGTAATAGTGTTGGCGAAGAAACCGGTTGCCGATATCTTCGGCACTGGTCATAATGCCGTAATAGGTGCCGTTAATATAAACCCTGGCAAAGTTGCCCTTGGGTGCATCCATATACTGCCGAAGGATTTGATAAGCCAGGGGCTCGCGTATCATGGAGTTGTCGCTGAATCCATTGCCCAGCTTAATATCTTCATAGCCCTGATAGTCCTGGTTTTGGTATTCATCCAGCTTGATGTGTAGCGGGTTTTTGGCGCGGTTGGCATTATAAGAACTGTTGCCCTTAAACTTCACACCGCTATTGGGAAACACGACTCCGTTAATCACCACCGAATCGGCCGGGATATATTCCTCGGAGCCCGCCATGGCAGTATCCAGGCGGTAGTCCCAGTTAGAAAAACCGAAGTAGATTTTAATGTCCTGTATGGTATTGATATCATACAAAGACTGTGCACCGGCCTGACCGGCCAGCGCCATCATAAACAGGCAGAAAAGCAGTTTGCGCATAAGCTAAGAAGCGGTGGAGTGAATGAACTAATTTGTTTTATAAAGGATTATTGAACAACTAACAGTCGTTTGTAGGTCGTTGCAGCACCGGATGTTATGGCTACTACATATACTCCGGCCGATAAAGACTCTACCGGCAACACCGGATTGTTTTGCACCGCTAATACTACGCGGCCTGTTTCGTCCAGCACAGCCAAATGGTACGTGTCGCTGAATTTGCCCACCACAGTCACGCGACCATGGGCCGGGTTAGGATATAGCAGGAAGCCGGCCTGCCGGCTGAGGTCTTCCACTCCGCTCAGCAAATACTCATAGGGGTCCGACAGGGGTGAGGCACAGCCGTTGGAATCTATCACCTGCACCTGATAGGAGCCCACCAGTGTGGGAGCCAACACCTGGTTGGTGCCACCGGCTACCGGATTGCCATAATAAAACCATTGATTGTTTACAGCCGAAGAAGAAACCAGCAAAGTATCGTTGGGCGTAATGATGGGCTGCGCAGGCAAAGCCAGCACGTTTATCATCAGGTTGCCGGTGGCAGAGGTGTTGCCATCCGATACGGTGACCAGATAAGCGGTAGTGCTCGATGGGTTGATATATGGATTATACAAACCCGAGCTAAAGCCTGCCGGTATAGACGACCAGGCGTATGTATACGTGCCGGAGCCACCCGAGGCAATGGCAAACAGCTGCGCTGATTCTCCGTTGCAAATGGTGGAGTCGCTGGCCGATACCGCTACCGAAAGCGGCCCCCCTGTAACGCTTACCACTACAGCATCTGTGGCAGTACATCCGTTGGGGTCGGTGCCGGTAACGATATAAGTGGTGGTGACCACAGGCGACACGGTTTGCGATGCCGTGTTCACTCCATTGCTCCACTGATAAGTGGTGGTACCGGTAGCGGTGAGGGTGGTGGTGTTTCCCGAAACAATACTTACATCATTGCCGGCAAATACTGCGGGGGTAGGAAACACCGTAATATTGATATCGCCCGAGGCCGTAGCACTGCCATCGCTCACGGTGACCGTGTACGTGATATCAGACGAAGGGTTGACGGTGATGCCGGCTGTGTTGTCGCCTGTGCTCCACAAATAGGTATAGGTGCCGCTGCCGCCCGAAGCGGTGGCAGATAGCAGGGTGCTGCCTCCGGTACAAAACGACTCATCAGTAGCCGATACGCCTACAGTTAAGTTTCCTCCGCTTACGAATACCGTCACCTGGTCGGCAGCGGTGCAGCCGGATGCATTGGTGACCGTTACGCTATAGGTCGTGGTGGTATTCGGGCTCACGTTGATGCTGGCGGTGGTTTCACCGGTGCTCCACAAGTAGCCGGTACCTCCGGTGGCCGTAAGCGGTGTGGTACTACCGGTGGCAATGGTCACGCTGTTGCCGGCATCGGCTACGGGCGTTGAGTTGATATTCACCGTTACCGAAGCAGAAGCGGTGCAGCTACCGGTGTGGATGGTTACTGTGTAAGTAGTGGGCGATGTAATATTGGTCACCGATGGGTTGGCCACCGTGGTGCTGGAGAGGCCGGTAGCCGGAGACCAGGCGTACGTATAGTTCGTCACATTCGTAGCGGTGGCAGTGGCATTGAGTACCAAGGGGGTGCTGCTATTGGCACACACCGCTGGCGAAACATTGGTGATGGCGGCCGAAGGGTTTTCGATAAAACACTTGGAATAGCGATAGGCATGCGCCAGACTTCCACTAGCCAGGCTATAGAACCATAACTGATTGCCGTTGGAGTCTATCTCATATACATCACCGGCTGTGGCCAGGCACACCAACATGTTGCCATTGGGCAGCTGCTGACTATTGCCCATGTTGCTGGTGTAGCCGGCTCCCGCGCCCCCTTGATTTTGGCAGGCGTGGCGATAGCCATATGTAGCCGGCAAATATTGCTGACCTACCGTAAGCGTGTAGGTGCTTCCGTTCCAGGTAGATTGCCACATGTCTATAGAAGATTGACTGTTGGACACGCCTTTGTTGTTCATCCCCACCAGCCAGCCGGCCTTGGGACAATCGGCCGGTATCCAGTGCGCATCGTGCGTTACATTAAAGTTGGTGGTAGCGGTTGTAAAGCCATACGCTTTGGGGTTTCCCCAGCGATATAGAAAATCGCCCCCTTTATTATGCGTGCCGCCTGTGTGGGTGGCCGCCTCGGCAGTGGTGGTGCTGTGGTCTATAATGTAGTGCTCGTTCATGTTGTGCGAGCTAATGGCAATTTGGTCCAGCGCAGCATTGTAATCTATACCGTTCATGTGCCACCAGTCGTTATTCACCTGATAGTTTACGTTCATCAATTGCGGATTATTCTGGATAGACGACACGTAGTTGGCTCCGCCTGAATTTGAATTTTGGCACAAATGGTCATACAAGTTCCACTGCCAGGCAATGGTGGCTGTGGTGGTGCCGGTGGGGTGCAGCTGCACTATTTTTTCCAACTGCCGGGCCGAAGTTGAAGTGGCTCCGGCTGCCTGCATTTGTGTGCCGGTTTTCTTGTCATACACAATTACCAGCACATCACCATTGGGCATGGGGCAAAAATCGTGATGCGCTATCTGGTTGGCATCTGAAATGGTGTAGTCGAAAAGTATGGTGCCGTTCCAGTCTACCTTTTGGATGCGGCCATGTAAACCTCCACCGCTAAAACTATTGTTGGTGGTTTTTACAGAGCGCCACAAAATGCCACCAGGCATCAGGTAATTAGAGTAGCCGGTTTGTCCGGTAAGTCCTGTCCAGGTTTTTATTACGTTGCTATTTGTATCCAGCAGCGTAACGGTGGTGGAGTTTTGCGGAGCAATGAGCGTGGCCCAGCCCCACTGCTGGGCATAGGTAAGCAGGGTCGTGCAAGCTAAGGCCACAACGAGTAGGTTCTTAATTCTCATGAATGCAAAAGGTGTTTATTTATAAAATAAGGATGAGCGAATAACTGATAAATGAAGGAATATTAACGATAGCTTAATTTGTTTTTAATCTGCGGGGCCTATTTCTCTACAGACGCGCTTTCGCTGAAACTCCTTCGGGCGGGGCCAAAGGGCGCATTTTCTCTTGCTTTTTGGGGTCCAGCTTACCAGCGATACCCTAAAATGTATCGCTTTTGACCTATCGCTGGTCAGCGATGGGACAATTTCTTTAGCTTTTGGGGTCTCCCTCACCAGCGATACCCTAAAATGCATCGCTTTTGACCTATCGCTGGTCAGCGATTGGGCAATTTCTTTAACTTTTGGGGTCTCCCTCACCAGCGATACCCTAAAATGTATCGCTTTTGACCTATCGCTGGTCAGCGATAGGGTAATTTCTTTAACTTTTGGGGTCTCCCTCACCAGCGATACCCTAAAATGCATCGCTTTTGACCTATCGCTGGTCGGGCGGAAGGCACTTATTGGCTTGCGTTACCTGGGTTTCTCCGGAGGCAAGTCGAAGACGAAGCGTTTCCAGGTGCCCTCCTCACCTGCTCAAATAATTTAGTGATGGTATTGGCACATTGCCTCGTCTCTTTATCAGATTGTCACAATAGCTATATTCACGCCATGACATCTGAGCTTAAAATCTACAACACCCTCACCCGCGAAAAAGAAATTTTTAAACCCTTGAATGCCCCTCACGTGGGCCTATACGTGTGCGGCCCCACGCTCTATAGCCATGCGCACCTGGGCAACTGCCGCACCTTTCTTTCGTTTGATATTGTGTTTCGGTATCTGAAGCACCTGGGCTATCAGGTACGCTATGTGCGCAACATTACCGATGTGGGCCACCTCGAAAGCGATGCCGATGAAGGCGAAGATAAAATAGCCAAGCGCGCCCGCCTCGAAAAACTGGAGCCCATGGAAATTGTGCAGCTCTATGCTGTGGACTTTCACAAGGTGCTGGATGATTTTAACCTGCTGCCCCCCAGTATAGAACCCACCGCCAGCGGACACATCATAGAGCAGATTGAAATGACTAAGCAGATACTGCAAAACGGCTTGGCCTACGAAGTGGATGGCACTATTTGGTTCGATGTAGAAAAATTTGC
>CAYQRR010000011.1:0-1558 GCA_964419635.1 uncultured Chitinophaga sp.
ATGTGCAACCGGATACGGTAACGGTAATGTTAGAATAGCTTCCTGCATTTAGATTTATAATGGTGAGCACACCACTGCCGTTTGTTGTTCTACTAACCGGTGTAGCAGCAGATAGATTTCTTAAATAATTAACGGTGTAGGTTGTGTTGGGTGATAACCCAGCAACTGTTATAAATCCGTTTGTACCTAAGCAAGTGGTTGGGTCAGTGCCAACTGCGCTGGCGATTGATGGAGTAGCATTTACTACAACCGAAACGGTAGCAGGTGCAGAAGTACAATTAGCAACTGTTTGGGTAACAGAATAAAGACCGGCCATACCCAAGGTCACGTTCGTTCTGGTAACCGGAGAGCCGGAAGTTCCACCTCCGTCAGGGTAAGTCCATACTAAACCGGAACCCGTAGCAGTAAGAACTAGAGAATTTCCGGTGCAAATTGGATTTGGAGTAGCAGTTACATTTGTTGGTGCACCCGGAGTGCTTGGATCAGCCAGAACTATTGGACCGGCAAACGGTGCTGAGGTACATCCACTTAATGAAACGGTGATAGCGGCATATGAACCGGCAGTTAAGCCCGGTATCACCAACTGTCCACTTCCGTTCGAAGTACCACTTCCGCTTTGAGCAGTTCCGTTTCGGGTATAATTAAACGAGTAATTCGTATTATTGAGCAATCCCGTCAATGTGATAAATCCATTGCTTCCATTACAAGTTGTGGGATCCGTACCGGTTGCTGAAGCAATTGAAGGTGTTGCGTTAACCACTAAAGTGACACATGCTTGTGGTGATACACAACCTGCCACTGACTGAGTTACACAGTAAGAACCACCCAAATTAGTAGCGGTAATGCTTCTGGTTGGATCTTCCAAAGCACTCACAAATGTTTGTGGACCTGTCCATGACCAGATGGCACCGGATTGACCGGTAGCGTTAAACTGCACTGTATTGCCGGTACAAATTGGATTTGGCGTAGCAGAAACAGCAGTTGGTGCACTTGGAGCAGATGGATCTACCAACAAAATAGGACCTGCAAAAGGTAAAGAGGTACATCCACTCGCAGTCACCGTTATGTTGGTGTAGTTACCGGCATTCAAATTGATAATCGTCAATACCCCCGAAGCATTCGTTGTGCGACTTACTGGAGTAGCCGGTGTCCCATTTCTGGAATAGTTTACCGTATAGGTTGTGCTGGCAGCCAGACCACTCACTGTAATAAATCCTTCCGTACCGTTACAAGTAGTAGGACTGGTACCCACCGCATTTACAATACTTGGTGTTGGATTAACCGTTACTGTTATTGTAGCAGCACTGGAAGTACAATTGTTAACCACCTGCACTACAGAATACAAACCGGACATAGCGGTGGTTGCATTCAATCGGCTTACAGTACATCCGGAGTTAAAACAACTATCCAGGAAACTGGCAGGACCCGACCATCTGAACTTAGCGGTAGCGTTACCGGTAGCAGAGAGATTTAAAGTCTGACCGGAGCAAAGTGGTGTATT
This sequence comes from uncultured Chitinophaga sp., assembly GCA_964419635.1. GTDB lineage: Bacteria > Bacteroidota > Bacteroidia > Chitinophagales > LD1 > Bog-950. The sequence continues at coordinate 1,502 of CAYQRR010000011.1, forward strand.
GGCTGTCAAACTAGTAGGTGCAGCTGGATTCGCTGGATCAGATAATACAACCGGTCC
>CAYQRR010000011.1:1568-19026 GCA_964419635.1 uncultured Chitinophaga sp.
AACAAAGTTGAATTACATCCATTTAAAGAAACCATGAAGTTGGAATAGGACCCTGCATTTAAACCGGTGATAACCAATTGTCCCGATCCATTTGTTGTGAAAGTAGGTGCGGGTGGTGGAATAGGTGTTCCATTTCTGGAATAAGTCACTGTGTAAGTAGTGTTTGCAGAAAGTCCTCCTAATGTGATGGTACCATTCACTCCTCCACAAGTAGTAGGTCCTGCACCCACAGCAGACCCAATAACAGGAAGTGGGTTAACCACTACATTTATTGTGGCCGGATTAGATTGACATCCATTTACAGATTGAGTAACAGAGTAAGTACCAGCCATGGCTAGTGTTACCGGAGAACGAACAACCGGTGAGCCGCCAGCTGTAGAACCACCTGGGAATGTCCAAACTAAGTTACTACCGGTAGCTGTAAGCGTCAAAGAGCCACCTACACAAACCGGATTTGGTGATGCAGATACGCTTCCCGGTGGTGGCGTAGATGGATCGATAAGTACCAGAGGACCTACCAATGTATCGCCACACAAAGGATTTGTAGGGTGGAAAATCTGCATCGTAGTATACGTTCCTGCATTCAGATTTGGAATCACCAGTGTTCCGTTATTCTGCGTGGTCAAACTGAATGGACCTTGCGCAGCCCCACCGTTGTAGGAGTAATAAACCGTATAAGTCACATTCGGCAACATATTGCTATTCGCAATTGTGATAGAGCCGTTAGGAGTAACACAGTTAGTTGGACTTTGAGTGGTTATGCTGGCACCGGTGAGATCTACACAGTGATATATGATAACCAAATGATCTTCCACCTCACCACTGCTGGCATTTGCATTCGGTGATGGGTTAGCCACATTAAATCCGGGATCAGAAGTGATACGCAAACGAACATAGGTGGTATCATCGGCTGAGAAGTTTACTGTAAAACCACTCCAGTTAAAGGTAGCTGTTGTTGCTCCGTTTGCTAACCGTACAGTATCCACCTCTGCATTATCAAAAGCCAGGTTTCCGTTAAAGTCAATCCAGGCCATGGCGGTGGTATTGGCACCGGTGGTGTTGGTTACCGGTACCGAAAAGGAGTAACTGGTGGCAGAATCGCGTAAGAGTAATTGGGTACCCGGAATCGATTCTTCATCGTCCGGTGTGGTTCCATTTGTATCATCACCATTAGCCCGATTAGAGTAAAACGGAAAATCTTCGCGGTCAATATTCGCAGTTCCTAATTTTAAGCTATTAAAAATAACGTGATTGGGGTTACCATAAGCCAACGGTGCATCGCCATAATCAAAATTCAATAGAATTCCAATTCTCCATTTAAAAATCAAATGCTTATCGTCATTACCGGTTGAGTTGGCAATGTCAAACACACCGGCAGGTCCCAGAACGGTTGGTTCCAAAGTGGTGCTGTGTGTAGTGGTTCCCAAACAAACTAATGAATCACCTTCCACCACAAAGTGGTTACTACCATGTGGAACACCGGTTTGACCCAAATAATCGTTCTGGCCACCACCTACATAAGTTGCATAATAATGAGTAGTAAGATCTGAACCTAACACAAACCAAAAGATATCCCAGGTTCCACCATTATATGTGTAATCATAAAAAGTACCACCATCGGATAGGTTCTTGGTAGGAAAACTTCCGGTTCCTGAACCTGTTTCACCAAAAACCATCAAGGCATAAGGGGTGTAATTCCGTAGGGTGTTACCTCTGTCGTTTCCACTACCACCAAAAAACGTGGCCACCCATGGGTCCGTGGCACCTGTTCTACCGGTTCTGGGTAATTTACCTATAAATCCATCCTGTCCACCATTATGTGTTATATCAAAACGGGTTGTGGCTGAAGCACCTGGACCTAATGGAAATCCGGAACCCACAAATCCGGTTACAAATAAGGTGTCAAACGCACCAATAGATATTCCATAAAACTCATCATCATTGGTTCCACCAATTCTGCTTAACATACTAAAGGAGCCTCCGCTTGCTGGAATGACTCCAATTACACCATCCAAATCTCCATCTACCCCCGTTGATACAGCATTTACTAAGCCGGGGAATGTGGCCGTAGAACTGACAGTTGAACCTGCGAAGGCAATTGCCCCATCCGAAAACACATTAAGGTCATTTAATTGATCATTTCCATTTCCGCCTACATACGTGCCAAACTCCAGTGTATTAAAAGAAGTAAACTTGGCAATATACATCTCCTCTCCATTGGAGTAATTTGAATCGTAAGCTCCACTGATATAGTTAGGCGAAGCAGTTGGCAAGGCTGCGGTAACCGTTCCTCCTACCACAAAACTGTTATTGGATAACCCTCGTATGGTCACCATTTCTTCACCAGTACCCGTACCGGTGCCTCCAATGTAAGTGGCGTATTGCAGCGTATTCATGGAGGAGGCATTGAACACTGCCACCCAACCGTCATTATTACTTCTGGTGTTATCAAAAGCTGTGGCTAACGTACCATTTACAGGTACATCACCTGCGGTTGTTCCGCAAGCATACAATACGGAGTTGTCGGGAGATAATCCTAAGCCGTATACCTCATCTGCACCAGTACCGCCATAATAGGTAATTGCCAAAATAGCTGTGCCGGCACTGTTTATTTTATAAATAATTCCATCTACTGCTCCTGCATAGGAATTGTCGTAGCCGAACAAAGAAGCCGGATTGATGTAGTTGCCGGCACCCGTAGTAATGGCCATATTAGTGGCACCTCCGCAAAATACATTCCCCTGATTATCTACCTGCACAGCAAAGAGATACTCATCAAAGCTATCGTTGCCGTTATCAAAGAAAGTTCCCCACTTTAAGCTTGGGTCAATAACCAAAGGATAGTTGTTATCAATATGACTGAGTGCTTTAAATGTGGCCAGATCGTTTTCTACTTCGAATGCCATCTCCACCGGCACTTTCTTACCATTTATTACCTGATATGCTTCCGGAATATCCAGTTTCACTTCCTGGAAGTGCAATTTAACACTTAGGTTTCCCTTCTCGTCAATGCGCAAACCATCATTCCCCTTAAAGCGCATTTTAATTTTATTGAAATCGGCACCGGCATTTACCATCCAGTCAAACTCCAGTAATTGATTGTCCTGGCTATATATACGAAGGTCGATGCCTTCATATATATTGTTCAATTCAAACTCTCCATATGTTTTTGCATCGCTGGCATGAAAAGAGGGATTTGAGCCTAAGAAATAATTGTGCTTGGTAACCAACTCATTTCTTTTGCTCACCGTAGCTTGCGGATTGTAACCATCCAAGAGGATAGCCCAGCCATGCACCTCAAAAGTCTCGTGCTCTTCCTCCTCTTCTTCTACTTCCTCATGAGCCTCTCCGGGGGCCTGCGACAAGAAATACAGCATATCGCGTTTTACGACCATGCCCCCTATGTTGGAATGTCCAACACCGATTACATCTCCGCCCCATTGTCCCTTATTTTCAATAAAGGAAATGGTATTGCGGCTTTCGCGAATCAACTCCTGCATTTGCTTTTTGGAGTAATCGGACGGTTTACTATTCTGTGCATAAAGTGCACTAAAAGACAATGCACTGATAGTAAGTATGCTAAAAGCACGGAGAAATAGGGAGTTAAAACTCATCATATGGGACGTTTTAGAAATCGAAACAGAGGGTGTAGAATTTCTCATAATCTATGATTATTTAGATACAAGGCTTAACGAACACTTCGTAAAAGTGGTCGTCTGTAAGTGACCTGGATAGTTGTTTGTATAGTTGCAATTCATTCAAATAGTTAACCGCGGCCAAGTGGTCGTATTAACAATAATTTGCGCGAATATACTTTTGCATTTTCGATGTGTCAATAGGCACTTACGTTTTTCCGGTTAAATTATTGTTGACTGTCCTAAAATCTAGAGATTTTGACTCAAAATCAATGATTTATTAGCTTTTTAGGGTATTTGGGTAACTATTTTTTTCTGAAAACAGATTCGTGAGTTATGACTTTTATCGTTTTGACAAGTTAAGGAATCGATTAGGTTTGCTGCCCTAAAAATTTCCACTCCATGACAATTGAAGGCGACAAAAATCCACAGGCCAATCTTGAATCATTAGGTATAAAGAACTCAGGAACGCAATATTGGAATCTTAGCCCGGAAGCACTAGTACAGGCCACTTTAGACAGAAATCAGGGAACCTTGTCGGACACCGGTGCATTGGCCGTGGATACAGGAGAATTTACGGGGCGAGCGCCTAAAGACAAATTCATTGTAAAAGATGACTACACCAAAGACAGCGTGGATTGGGGTGGATTCAATCTGCCCGTAAGCGGAGAGGTTTTCGATAAGTTGTACGATAAAGTCGTTCAATATTTTGCCGGCAAAGAGGTGTTTGTGCGCGATTGCTACGCCTGTGCCGATGATAACTTCCGACTCAATGTGCGGGTGATTAACGAATATCCTTGGGCCAATTTGTTTGCCTACAACATGTTTTTACGTCCAACACCCGAGGAAATAAAAAACATTTCACCGGATTGGTTGGTGATTCAGGCTCCGGGCCTCAAATGCGATGGAGAAACAGATGGCGTACGTCAGGGAAACTTTGCCATCCTCAATTTCACCAAAAAAATTGCCATTATAGGTGGTACGGCTTACACCGGAGAAATCAAAAAAGGAATTTTTACCGTGCTCAACATGGTATTGCCCCACGAGCACAAGGTATTGGCCATGCATTGCTCAGCTAACGTAGGTAAAGAGGGTGATGTGGCGCTATTCTTCGGGCTGAGCGGCACCGGCAAAACAACTTTAAGTGCCGACCCCAACCGTCCGCTTATTGGCGATGATGAGCATGGCTGGACAAAAACGGGGGTATTTAATTTTGAAGGTGGCTGCTATGCCAAAGTAATTGACCTGAGCCCTGAAAAAGAACCGGATATCTACAAGGCTATCCGTCCGGGGGCAATTTTGGAAAACATCGGCTACCTGCCAGGCACAAAAACAGTTGATTTTGCATACAAAGCAAAAACAGAAAATACTCGAGTAAGCTATCCTATACATTACATTGATAATGCATTAGAAAAAAGCGTTGGTGGCCAACCCAAAAATATCTTCTTTTTGACTTATGACGCTTTTGGCGTACTGCCTCCCATCTCAAAACTAACAGTTGGTCAGGCGATGTATTTCTTCCTCTCCGGATTCACCTCCAAAGTAGCCGGTACCGAAGCGGGGGTTACCGAACCACAAACAACCTTTAGTGCCTGTTTTGGAGCGCCCTTTTTACCCTTGCATCCAACGGCATACGCTTCCTTGCTAGGAGAAAAATTGAGAAACTCTGACATTAAAGTATGGCTGCTTAACACCGGATACACCGGAGGCCCTTATGGCGTTGGAAAGAGGATGAGCTTGCCTCACACCCGTGCATTAATTACCGCTGCACTCAACGGTGAACTGGACAAATCAAACTTTGAACCGCATCCGATATTTGGGGTGAATATGCCCACTAGCTGTCCGAATGTACCAGCTGAGGTATTGAATCCAAGAAATACCTGGGCTAATCAAGAAAATTATGATGCCAAGGCAAACGAATTGGCAGAAGCTTTCAATAAAAACTTCCGGAAGTTTTCAGATAAAGCCGAAAGGGAAATTCTGGATGCTGCACCAAAAGCCACTCAATCAGCGTAGCTTTTCCAGTATCGAGAAGCGAATACTATCCAGTTTAAATTTGAATCGCCTAAGCAGGCTTTTACCCTCCAGTTCCACTAATTGGTGTGTTCGGAAACTTGGGTTGAGCATCCACTTCAACATTCGCTTGGGCCAGGGCAATTGGCTATACGGAAACTTCTCCAGTACTAACAAGTGTTTTATAGCCGGATAGATATCCCGCTCATAGCTGGTGCGGTTGTGCTGGTAGAATTCCTGATTCAGCGGTGGCATCACTTCTTTACCTCTATGGAAAGTAAGATGTAAATCATCTATCAACTTGGGGTTTTGGGCGAACGCAATAAAGTTGTGAACCATTGCCACCTCACTAAAAGAAACACCCAAACAGATGTTAGCTAAAATGAATTGTGGAAATAATTCACGCTTAAATACAAAACAGTCGAAGCCGGGGTGTGGACTACCCATATCGGCATACATCAAAGGAAGCTGTTCCGGGCTTGTATATTTTTCGCTAAGGCCTCTGCGGTTTACCAGCAGCGCATCGTGTTGGCCAGAGCTAATGACCTGCGCAATGGCCTTGTAAAAACCAGGCATCAGTGCAATGTCCATATTCGTATAAATCAGATACTCTGCCGGGTCTGCATCATATACGGCCTTTAACACATCAGCCAGTAGAGGATATTTTTTGTTCCCCGTAAATTTACCTACATCCTGTACGGAACGATGCAGATAGGGTAACATGGTGAAATATTCAGGAATCATAGCCCGATCTTCCGGATAGCCAATAGCATACAGTACTACTTCCGGCTCGTTCTCTGTAAAATTCCTGGCTACCCGAATGCTCTCCAGGGTAATAGACTGGGCTATTCCCAACTCGGAATGCTCCGGAACCTGAACGGGATTAATGATATGGGCAAACTTCACAGCCGAATATGAAAAAGAAAGCGTAAAAGTACACTACTCCACAGTCACACTCTTGGCCAGATTTCTGGGCTGGTCCACATTGCAACCACGCAATACAGCGATGTAATATGATAATAACTGCATAGGTATTGTAGATAAAAGGGGCTCCAGATATTCGCGGGTTTCTGGAATTTCTATAACGTAATCGGCCATCTTTTTTACCTTGTCATCCCCCTCGGATACGATGGCAATAATTTTCCCCTTACGGGCTTTCACCTCCTGAATGTTGCTGATTACTTTTTCATAAATACTGTTTTTGGTAGCAATAACTACCACCGGCATGTTCTCGTCTATCAGGGCGATGGGACCGTGCTTCATTTCGGCTGCAGGGTATCCTTCTGCGTGGATGTAGGATATTTCTTTAAGCTTAAGGGCACCTTCCAAAGCCACCGGAAAGCCATACCCGCGACCCAAATACAAGAAGTTGTGTGCGTCTTTAAATATACTGGCCAGTTCCTTAATCTGTTCTTCGCATTGTAAGGTTCTTTCCACTTTTGCGGGAATAGTTTCCAACTCGGCAAAAGCACTTCTTAATTCCTGTTTGGTTGCTTTGCCTCTGATTTCAGCAAAGCCAAAGGCCCACAACGTAAGGATTGACACCTGTGCGGTGAAAGCTTTTGTAGATGCTACGCCAATTTCGGGGCCGGCATGTGTGTAGGCTCCTGCATGTGAAGCGCGGGGGATAGAAGAGCCCACAACATTACATAACCCAAAAATGGTAGCGCCCTTTTCCTTCGCCAGTTCAATAGCGGCCAATGTATCGGCTGTTTCGCCACTTTGTGAAATGGCAATCACCAAATCATCTTCATTAATCACCGGGTTGCGATACCGAAATTCGGAAGCATACTCTACTTCCACCGGAATGCGGGCTATGTCTTCAAACAGATATTCGCCCACCAGGCCTGCGTGCCATGAGGTGCCGCAACCGACAATCAGGATCCGTCTCAGGTTTTTGATTTTGCCTTCGTGCTCTTTTAAACTGCGCATCGCAAAACTGCCCGACTGAGGGTCGAAGCGGCCACGCAATGAATCGTATATAGACTTGGGTTGCTCATGTATTTCTTTAAGCATAAAATGCTCATAGCCACCCTTTTCTATCGCTTCCAGATTCATTTCCAACGTCTGGATATAAGGCGTTTGAGTAACGTTATCAATTGTCTTGATACTCAACTTTCCCTCTTTGATATAGGCCACTTCACCATCATTCAGGTAAGTAACATCACGGGTATATTCAATGATAGGTGTAGCATCTGAAGCCATAAAATATTCTCCATCACCAATGCCCACTACCAGCGGAGAACCTTTACGCGCACCAATCAGTTTGGCAGGGTCATTCTTGGAAATAATAACGATAGCATAAGCCCCTACCACCTCATGCAATGCGAGACGTACGGCTTCATCTAAATCGCAGCCGGTATTTTCTTTTACATCTTCTATCAGATGCACCAGCACTTCGGTGTCGGTATCGCTCTTAAACTCGTGTCCGCGATTCATCAACTCCTCTTTTAAGGTGGCGTAGTTTTCAATAATACCATTATGAATGATGGCGATATCGCCACTTTGGGAAAGATGTGGATGCGAATTGGCATCGTTAGGCTCGCCATGTGTTGCCCAGCGTGTATGGCCCATGCCGAGAGAACCTTTTACATCTTGCCCGGCTGTGCTCTCCTCCAAATCAGCTACCTTTCCTTTCTTCTTATAAATATTGAGTGAATTATTCAGCAAGGCTACTCCCGCGCTATCGTAGCCGCGATATTCAAGTCGCTTGAGTCCTTTTATCAAGATGGGGTAAGCTTCACGTGAGCCAATGTAGGCAACTATTCCGCACATAATTCTATACTTTAATAGTGATCAATAACAGGAACCAAATAAACAATTCATTCTTTAAAATCGGGAACCAATTTAGATGAAAAATAGCGGGGGTGGCAATTTGAAAGGCAAAAACAGATTTCGATGTATTTAGAGCTGAGTGTAGGTAATGGCCAATTGCACTTTCAGTTTTTCGTTCGCTGCAGGGTTGGTAATCACCAGCCGCTCCAGATTGGTATGCGGAGATAAAATCTGCAGATAAAAGCCGTTGTTATTATACGTACCGTTGATTAAACGCTGAAAGTATTTTTTGATATTAAACCGATATCGATTCACGGTTTGGCCATCGACAGTTTCTGACTGACGCACTCCGCCAAAATGGGACAATCCATCATCTTCCAGCTGAGCAATAGCTCCGGCATCATCAATGCGAAATAAATCGAGCACGAGAGGAGCCGGAAAAGTGGTATCGGCAGATGACTGCGTAAGAATCAACTCGGCTTTATTGATAGCAATGTTTCGGGGAAGCGAATCCAGATTATCAATCAGAATTTTGCCCCGCGTTCCAATACCACCCTGCAAAAATATTTTCTCTTCACCTGCCGGGTTGGGGTTGCTGATAGAAGCGGCAGCCGGAGAGCCCGCATATTCGTGGTCTACGTGATTGACTTTATTGCCCGACACCTGAATGTCGAAACTGAGCGAGTCTTCGGTATCGTTGTGATAGTACAAGGTGAGGCGCGAGAGAACCGAATTGAGATTCAAATACAGCACCGCATCGGTAATGTAAGATGTATTGGTGGTCACATATACGCCCTTGAAATAGGATAAAAAGCTGGCAGGGGTTTCCAGAATATTGGTATCGGTATCCAGCAAACGTTGCGCAAAAGTTTTGGTGAGTGGTATACGTAAATGAGGTGCAAAGTTGCCAAATGCCGTGCGCACACTATCAGTCACATTCGGTTGATCAAAGATTAACTGGCCTATTCTGGGAATATTCACACTGAAGGCATCGGAAGTATAGTAGGTTGTAGAATCCAGAATGCTTTGATTGATTTCAAATACATTAATGGTCATTCCGTTTTTGAAACTACCATAGCTGCTGCCGTAGGCAAACGACAACACAGCAGAATCGATAACCGGGTTAGTGCCGAAGGTAACGTTATTGGACCCCAGGCGCAATTGGGTGTAAAAGGAACCGTACGTTTTTCCAAAAGCAGGGTCGTTCAGACTACCCAAAACCGCGGTGCTGGAAGTATTGCCTGCTGTTTTTTCCTCATAAACCGAAAACACCTTTACGCTCAGCGAATCTTTAGCCAGATTAAGCTCATCGTCTGCAGTAAGCAGGTCGGTGTCTTCGATGATGGGGTCTTTGCAACCGTTACTCAAAAACAAAACACCCATGCAGGTAAGCAGCGTGCAGTAGTAAACAAATGTGCCGGACAGTTTCAAGTAGAATGAATTAAGTGGCGCGAATAAAAGAATAAATGCACAAACGCTTGCAAGAGGGCTATATTGTGCAGATGTCAATTGTGCTTTGAGTTACAAAAAAACCTCGCAGTTTTTGTAACTACGAGGTTTCTGGAAGAACCGAAAAAAATGAAAATATGCCTTGAAGCAATAATTAATTCACCATCACTTTGCGGGAGATTACCAACTCTGCCTTCGCGTTATAGCATGAAACCACATAAACTCCGGTTGCCAGTGGATTTTCGTTTAGCTGTTGAAATCCTGCTTGTGTACTTTTCTGAGCTACTAATTTACCTGAGTAATCATACACTTCCATCAGGGTTACCGTAGCAGCTGCAGGGGTAGAAAGAGAGGCAGAGATATAGCCATTAGCACTGCTTGTTTTTAACTCCTCCTGAAGCATTTTTTCTTCTTTAACGCTGCTGTAATTAGCCGTCAACTGTGCATCGTTGAGTGCTGTGTTATAAATCAATAAATCATCCACATCGCCATCAAAGAAATTGGCCAAGGTGTAGCCTGCACCAATGGTGGCATAATTTACTCCGCTATTGGCATGTGCATTCGTAGGATTATTAACGGTGTTGACCAAATTACCGTTTACATAAAACTTAACCTGTGTAGGTGTGCGGACAAAAGCTGCCTGATACCATTCATTCAGGTCAATATTTTGCAACCAGGCTGCATTGCCAGAACGCATCAGTATCTGCGAAAAATTCTGGTTGTTTTCGACCACAATTTTTTGCTGTCCGTTTTGAATTGCACTATGGTCAGAACTATACATCACAGTGGTGCCTGAAGTTGAAGCGGCCTTAAACCACAACACTACTGTTAGAGTCGCAAAATCAAAATCTACAGGCAGCGAAACATAATCTCCGGCACCATCAAAATTCATAGCCTTGCCGTTTTGGTTATAGCGGTTGGCTGAGTTGGTTGGCGAACCTTGTGTGGTTCCATTTAAGCTATTGCCCGAAATGTCGTTGGCGTTTCCATCTAATGGATAATGCGCGTAAGGGGTTTGTGCCGCTGTGTACAGCGCAAGTAAAAGCAAAAAACCAATGTGTGTAATTCTCCTTGTCATGTTTTTCAAATTTTGTTCTTGCCTACTCTATAATCTCCCTTTTCGGCATACGGGGTTTATGTTATAGTAATGCTCCAAGCACTACAAGTTCGAATATATACGAAGAACTAAGAAATTAAACTGTCTGCTTTTTTTCATTCAATCATCGCTTAACCACATTCATCACCATGCCGTATTTAGGGCGCATGGTAATCAATGGCTCCGGTTCCACTACAAAACCGGGCTTCAGGGTAAATGAAAACTGACGATAAAGCAGAATGAGAATTATCTGCATTTCGAGCAGGGCAAAATTATTGCCGATGCAAAAACGCGGCCCTCCGCCAAACGGCATATAAACATAGCGGTCTATTTGTGCGCGGGTTTCGGGGGCAAAGCGCTCCGGCATAAAGCGCAGTGGTTCGCTCCAGTATTTTTCGCTCCGATGCAGGTAATAGATAGGAACCAATACGTTGGTGTTTTTGGCAATGCGGTAGCCCCCTATTTCATCTTCTTCGTAATTTCTGCGGCCTACCATCCAGGCAGGCGGATATATCCGCAGGCTTTCCTCTATTACCTGTTTCACGTATTGAAAACTGCTGATGCCCGCAAAATCAAGTGCTACACCGCTGTCAAGCTTTTCGTTTATCTCTTGCACCATTTTAGCCTCCTTGTCGGGATGCTGGCTCAGGAGATACAAGGTCCAGGCCATGGCATTAGCGGTGGTTTCGTTGCCGGCAATAAAGATGGTCATTACCTCATCGCGGAGTTGCTTATTATCCATGGCTTCGCCTGTTTCTTCATCGCGGGCATCCAGCAACATGGATAGCAAATCACTTTTTGAAACACCTTCTCGTTTCCGTTGGTTAATGATTTCATAAATCACATCATCCAGCACTTTAATGGCTTTCTTTTCTTTAAAGTTGGAAGGCGTGGGAAAACCGGCAGGCAGCCGTATAGGTTTATTCAGCTTTTCGGTAGCCATCAGATTGAGCTCTGTAATCTTATTGGCGATGAGTTCGCTTTTGCTTTCTATTCCGCTACTAAAAATGGCTTTAGAAATAATATCGAGGGTAAGCCGGGTCATGTACAGGCTAATATCTACCGGCTGGCCTTGCTGCCGGAGTTGCTCCATGTCTTTCACTCCCTGTTGAGTGCGTTCCACCATCATCGCAGTAAGTTCCTCCAGTTTTTTGCGATGAAAAGCCGGCTGAATCAATCTGCGCTGCTTCTTCCAGAAATCGCCCTCGCTGGTAAGTAAACCGTTTCCTAACAGCAATTTAATAAAATCGTAGGCAAGGCTTTTGCGATAGTTCTTGTTATTATCGAGCAGGACATAGCGCGCATGCTCAGGACTGGCTGCCACGGCCAGTTTGGTAAACGGAAGCGAAAGCGAAAAAATGTCGCCATACTTTTTCACCAAACCGGGAATTACCTCGTGGGCATTTTCGCGCAGGGTATACCCTGAACCAAAGAGCCAGTGTTTTTCTTTGGGTTCAGGAGGTGTTTGTTTTTTGCTGATAGTGGCGCTCATAGGTTTGATTTATGTCCCCGCCTGGCGGGCTTTTTGATAGCTCCGGTAAAGGTAAACAGTTAAAGCAGCACCAGCTAAAAACAAGACGATGGAGATAAGTTCGCTCTGCCGAAAGCCACCCAGGTAAGTATTACGGCCGCTCAAATCGCGGAACTGCTCAATGGTATAGCGCTGTATGCCTATCAACATCATAAAAATGGTCATAACCATGCCGGGCATATTGGTTAGTTTTTTTCGCAACGACCACAACACCATAAAAATGACCGAACACATAATGAACTCGTAAATAGGGGTGGGATATACCGCTTGTGCCAGCTCGCAGCAATGTTCTTCGGCACAGCCGGGCAGCAGCCTATCTATCCCCGGTTCGCAGCTAATGATGTGGTAAGCATAAGTATCGCTCCACAAAAACTGCGGAAACCATTCAGGCTTGGGGTGCAGGTTAGCAATACCCCAGTCGCCATCGCCCGAAGTTTGACAACCCAAGCGCCCGATGCCATTTGCTAAGATGAAACCCGGAGCCACCGAATCGAAAAAATGAAGAAGGTTGAATTTTTTCCAATAGGCATATGCCGCAAAACCCAAACCGGCAAAAATTAATCCGCCATACACCGACAAACCACTAAACATAGAACCAATGGGGTCGCTCCAGAAATTGGCATAATCGTCCGGGTTTTCCAGGTAATTAAAAAAATTGGCCCCCGACACGCCCAGCAGCGCAGCAATAATCACCAAATCTCCGATGTTGTCGCTGGGGAAAATGGTTGTTTTTTGACGAACCGGTGCGGGCAGTTGTTCTTTTTTGCGCTGATAATAATAAGTGCCGGCTACCAGGCCGCCACCAATGAGTCCAGCTATCCAACTGCCAAAGTTCCAGGTTTGCAGATACCCCGCCAGGGTGAGGTAACCCAAACTCAAAACACCCTGAAACTTGATAATGCCAAATACCTTAAAGCAAACGCCAAAAGCCACCGAAAAATAAATAAGCAGCTCGGCTATGCCGGGGCCCTCGCCTACGGTAATCTCCTCTTCCACTCCTTTGAGCAAACCTAATTTCTCGCGTCTGCGCATTTCCGCTGTGGCCAGCGTGGAGGCAGCAAAAAAGCCCATCGCCACCCAAAAACCATAGCTATAAATGGGCAGAAAACGATAATCGAAATCAGGGTTTCGGCCCACCAGTTCAAATAGAAAATCGGTTACCTTGGGATAGCAGCGAAGAAAAATCATATAGGAGATTGAATCATTAGGTTGTGCGATGCTAATATTAACGCGGAAAAGGAAGAAATGATGTTTTACACAATAAAAACATCCTGCGCAGAAAAGGCCTAGTTCAGTTTTACTTTATCCTTTACAATAAAAGCTCCGGGATACAGGGCAATAATCTGCTGCAAATAATAAGTGGCTTCCAGGCGGGTTTTAAAATCGCCCACGCGCAGCTTGTAATACGGTTGCTCATACTCCACATACGATTTCAAATCCGGAAACTCGCGATACATAGCCGCTTTACCTTTATAGGCATCTTCGCGCACATCGGTGTAAGAAATTTGAACACGGTAACCATCCACGCCTGCGCGCTTCTGATTAAAACTCTTGTAGCGGCTCACCAAATCGCCTATACTTTCGCTCTGATAGACGGTATAATGTGCGGGTGCCGTAGAAGTGCTATCCTGCCCCAGCAATAGGCTGGGTATTCCACTCCATAAAATCACGAGCAACAGGACCGCACGGCCCCCATGTTGGATAACTGACATTTCTTTTTTCATGATACAATACTCACGCTGGCGGAGCAACCCAGGCGGTCGGCACCGGCTTCTATCAGCTGTAGGGCAAATGCCTTATCGCGTATACCTCCGCTGGCTTTTATTTTAATTGATTTGGGCAAATGGGCCCGCAACAGTTGAATCACTTCTACCGATGCCCCCGGCTGCACAAATCCTGTTGATGTTTTTACAAAATCCACGGTCATCTCTTTACACAAATCGCATGCCGTAATAATTTCTTTTTCGGTGAGCAGCCCGGTTTCTAATATGACCTTGAGTTTGCCCCCTCGGAGCTGAACAATAGTGCCGGCACTGGTGAGTTCATTGCGCAGATAATTCATATCGCCTGCTTTGAGGGCAATGATGTTAATCACCATATCAATTTCATCGGCCCCTTCGTCAATAGCGCGTCTGGCTTCTTCTACTTTGGCGGGAGTGCTGGCATAGCCCATAGGAAAGCCCACTACCGTGGCCACTTTGACTCCCGAATCTTTTAACCACAATTTGCACTTGCGCACATAATAAGGCGGAACGCATACAGCCGCAAACCCAAACTCCTTTGCTTCGGCACACAATTTCTTTACTTCCTTTTCGGAAGCGTCTGCCTTCAGTAAAGTGTGGTCTATTTTGGATGCGAGATTCACAGATTGAAAATAGAAAAACTGAGCATACCTGAAATAAATCATGCAACGCCCGCTTTTATGAATATTGTCTTAAACTTGTTGGCGCTTGTCGATGTTAAAAAGCTGAATTGATGAACCGTATGAAAAATATATTTCTGGCCGCTGTGCTGATGCTGAGCCTGGCCGGCTGCAAAAGCTGCAAAGAACCCGATAAAGGAAATTTCACCGTGCAACTACAACCCATGGTGGGCACACAGCCACTCAGCTTTTCCAACACCCTTTACAATGACGGAGCGGACAAAGAGTTTTTTTTCAGCAAACTGAAGTTTTACATCTCGCACATCAAGCTGGTGCGGGCCGACAACACCGAGGTGGAAATAGAAGACGCAGCTTTCTTTGATTGGAGCGACAACGACTGGAAATCATTTTCGGCAGAGGCAGATGCAGGTACTTACAAAGGGGTTAAATTTTTTGTAGGACTTGACCCGCAGCAAAATGCAGGCAATCCCGATAACTATGCAGCCGATGAAGCATTGGGTCCTAAAGATGATATGTTTTGGGAATGGCTGAAGCATCGGTTTGTTGTGCTGGAAGGCACTGCCGATACGCTGGGAAATAATTTTGGTGGCGGAGTGGTGGGGCTGGTCTACCACACCGGCAGAGATACCTGCTACCGCGAGGTGGTGCTGAGCGGACCCGAATTTGTGGTGAATGCAGAAGGGGAAAAAGCGATTAACCTGCAGCTCGATCTGTTGAAAATATTTACTGCAACGCCCGAACCCATACACATGTTTACACAACCGGGCACCCAATCGGAAGATGCCGACCTGCCGGTGGCTCTGCAGTTCTCCAATCAGTTTTCAAAATCCTTTTCCTATTCTGAGTAAATGAGTAAAAGAACCGGAGCATGGCTTTTATCGTTAATGGCGGTGCTGCTTTTGTTGCAGCAATGCAAGCCCGACCCGCACATTTGTGAGGCAGATTGCGATGAAGCCGACAGTTTGTATACCGGCACGCCCGACACCATTGTTCGTCCCTTCAAATTTCCACCGGTGGTTATTCCACCCGACATCACCCTGACCAAAGAAGGGGTACAATTAGGGCGCTTATTGTTTTATGACCCCGTGCTCTCGAGCGACAGCACGATGTCCTGCGGCACTTGTCATATTCAGCAATATGCGTTTGCCGATGGGGGGAAAGCCAAAAGTGAGAATGTGTTTGGCGCGCTCACCAAGCGCAATACACCTCCATTGTTTAACCTGATTTGGTTCAAGGATTTTTTCTGGGATGGAAGAACCAATTCATTGCCCATACAAGTGCAGGATGCCTTGATTCATGAGCAGAACTTTAATGCTACGCAGGCTATACCGAAGCTGAGCGCCAAGCCGGAATATGTGCGCTTATTCAAAAAGGCATTTGGACGACCGGGCGATATTACCGAAGTGAAAATTGAAAAAGCCATTGCTCAATTTATGATGACGATGGTATCGGCCGAGAGTAAGTTCGACAAAGTGATGCGCGGGCAATTGTCGTTTACCCCCGAAGAGGAACGAGGGTTTTATAACCTGTTTTTTAAAGACACCGGAGAAGCCAACGGATTTGGAGCCGATTGTTTTCACTGCCATGCGGCCAGCAATGGTGCCTCCAACATCACACTCATCGACAATAACTTTCACAACAACGGATTAGACTTTGCGGCCTCCTTTACCGACTTTGCCGACAATGGACGGGGCGACATCACCGGCAACTTTCTGGACAATGGAAAATTCAGGACGCCCCACATCCGAAACATAGAGGTAACCGGGCCTTACATGCGCGATGGCCGCTTTACCACCCTGGAGCAGGTGGTAAATTTCTACAACGACAGCTTAAAGATATCGCCTACCAACGACCCGCAATTGAAGTTTGCGCACCAGGGCGGCATCCGCTACTTGAGCGAACAGGACAAGGCCGATTTAGTAGCATTTATGAAAACGCTCACCGATACCGCATTTCTGCATAATCCCAGGTTCAGTAACCCCTGGTAGTTTTTTTACAAAGCCGGCTCCTGTTGGCTCAGGCAATGGAAACTGCCCAATCCCCAGATTAAATCGGTGGAATCTATGCCCACCACTTCGCGGTCGGCAAAGGCCAGTTGCAGAATTTCCAAGGCACGGTCATCGTTCTTGGTATCGCGAAAAGTGGGAACAATTACATATTTATTGGCGATGTAAAAGTTGGCATAAGAGGCAGGCAGTCTTTGCCCTTCGTACACTACCGCTTTAGGCATAGGCAGTTCTATCACATTCACCTGCTTTCCATTTTCTAAACGCATCCTGGACAGGCTTTCCGTATTCTCTTGGAGCAGCGCATAATTTTCATCGGCTTTGTTGTGCTCCACTACGGTCACCACGGTGTCTTCGCTGATAAAGCGGGTAATGTCGTCTATGTGTCCATCGGTGTCGTCCCCCACAATACCCTCGCCCAACCACAGTATATGGTCTACGCCATAGTAGCTGCGCAGGTAGGTTTCTATTTGCGCCTGCGACAAATGCGGGTTTCTGTTTTTATTCAGCAAGCAGGCGGTGGTGGTGAGCAAGGTTCCTTTGCCGTTAAACTCTACGCTGCCACCTTCC
>CAYQRR010000012.1:0-3316 GCA_964419635.1 uncultured Chitinophaga sp.
TGCTGACGGTGCGTGGTGTATATACCGGTGTACCACTTCTTTAAGGCCCCCGATGGCATAAAATAAATGGGAAGCGGCTACATTAACCTCAGCACATTAGACAACAGCCCTGCGATACGCTATCCCTGGCGGTGTAGGAAAATGGCAACATTACAGGGGCGGCCAATTGATGGGGCTGATCATACTATATCCTAATTCTGCTATCCATCAGGTAAGCTTTACCGCATCGTTTCATAACGTTGCGTATCTAGCCGTATAAAAACAAAGAGCAATAGTGTAAAGGCCAATAAAGAGGAGCCGCCATAACTAATGAACGGTAGCGGTATGCCTATTACCGGGGCCACCCCAATGGCCATACCGATATTGACTAGAAAATGGAAAAACAAGATGCTGGCTACACAATAGCCGTATATCCTGCTGAATTTTGACCGCTGCCTTTCGGCCAAATACAAGACACGAAACAGGAGTGCCAGAAAAACGGAGATGATAAATAAACTGCCCACAAAGCCGAACTCCTCCCCAATAGAGCTAAATATAAAATCGGTGCTTTGCTCTGGCACAAACTTAAGTTTGGTTTGTGTGCCGTTTAAATATCCCTTGCCCAAAATACCTCCAGAGCCAATGGCAATTACCGATTGTTTCATGTTCCATTCAGCTTTTTCACTCACCTTTTTGCCGAGGAGTACATTGATTCGATCTTGCTGGTGGGGTTTTAACTTGCTAAAGGCAAAATCGACCCCCAACACATACACGGATGCCAGCACAAAAATACCAACACTCAGCATCACCAGCTTTTTGTTTCGCCACGAAAAATAGATAATCAATAAAATGATAACCGCCAGGCCAATGATGATGTAATACTTGTAAATGATTAAGCTCATCAGCGCCAACACCGCTGCCGATGCCCCGATAATGAGGTAGTAACTCTCTAAACCATCGCGAAACAAAACCAGCGAAAACGCGGCAAAAACTATAGCACTACCCGCATCGCCCTGCACTGCAATAATGACCATGGGCAAGCCGATAATGGCAAATGCCCGCCATTTATAATACCACTTTCGGATGTCTACATTCAGGCCGGCTAAATACTTGGAGATAGCCAGTGCAGCACCAAACTTGGCCAGCTCGGAGGGCTGCATTTGAAACGAACCGAAGCGAATCCAGTTCTGTTGTCCTTTCACTTTTACCCCTATCACCAATACCGAAAGCACAAAGAGCAACAGCAACACATAAAACACATACGATAGTGTAACATAAAATCGCGCCTCCACTATCAGAATAATAAACGCAATGAGGGCAGAAGCCACCATCCATTGAAATTGCTTACCACTGTTGATAGAAGTGTCAAAGATGCTTTTATCGTCACCCCCGCTGGAAGCCGAATAAATTACCAGCCAGCCAATCATCACCAGCATGGTGTACAGGATTACTGTCAACCAATCTATTTTTCCGGTAATGGAATCTTGCCTTGCCATAATTATTTTTCGTTCGCGCCTTTATTCGTCCTCCATCTGCAGCTGTGCCGATCGGTTGACTGATATGCCGTATTTGTTTAACAGGTTGGCCTCTTTCATTTTGGTTTCCAGCGCCACTCTGCTGCTTTGTATGGTATCGTTTAAATATTTTTCAATCATAAGTGTGGCAATGGGGGCGGCAAACGCGCCACCGTAACCTCCGTTTTCTACAATAACAGCAATCGCAATTTTAGGATTCTCTTTGGGCGCAAAAGCCGCAAACATGGAGTGATTGTCGCCATGCGGATTTTGAGCTGTGCCGGTTTTCCCGCAAATAGAAATGCCTTCCACCCGCGAGCCGCGTGCGGTGCCGGCTTCCAGCACTTGATGTAAGCCTTCAATCACGGGGTCAAAGTGCCGGATATCAATAAAAGTTTGATGCCTTTCGTAGGGGTGCGTTACATCTTTACCGGTTACAGGGTCGGTTATTTTTCGCACCACATGCGGGGTAATCCAATAGCCTTTGTTGGCTATGCAGGCAAACAGATTGGCGAGCTGCAGCGGAGTAGTCAACACTTCCCCTTGCCCGATACTTAAGGAAATAACGGTGGCAAACTTCCATCGGTTTTCTCCATATATCTTATTGAAATATTTTACCGATGGAATGTTACCGCTGGCCTCGCTGGGCATATCAATACCGGTTTTTACCCCGAGGCCAAAGCTGTTACAATGTTTTTTCCAGTTTGCAAAAGACTCCGATGTTTTAGTGAATTTCCGGTCCTCCAGAATGTTGCGATATGTTTGGCAAAAGTAAGGATTGCACGACTGTGCCAGCGCGTATTGAATATTACCGGCAGAGGGATGATGATGCGAACACCGAACCGTCACACCACCCACGGTGTAGCCTCCACCACAGTTCACAAAATAATTGGTGGGTTGCACACCTTCTTGCAAGGCAATGAGCGCTACCAGCGGCTTAAAAGCCGAACCCGGAGGATACGTGGCCAGTGTGGGTCGCACATAGAGCGGAAGTAAACTATCCTTTAATAGCGCGTTAAAGTTTTTTCCGCGCACAGCACCGGTCAATAGATTGGGATCATATCCCGGACTGCTGACCATCGCTATAATTTCGCCTGTGCTAGGCTCAATAGCCACCACGCTGCCTTTCTTATTCTGCATCAGCTGCTCACCATAATTTTGCAACGCAATGTCCAGCGTGGCTATTACATTATCGCCCGCTACGGCCACAGTGTCATACTCGCCATTGCTAAAACTGCCCACCTCTTTGTTGTGTACGTCCACAAACACCAGTTTCTTTCCTCGCTTGCCGCCCAGCTCTTTTTCGTATACTTTTTCAATGCCGCTTTTCCCCACATAGTCACCGGGTTTATAATAGCCATACGAAGAATCAATTTGCCGTTCGCTCACCTCCCCAATGTCGCCAAGAATGGTAGCCGCCACTCTTTGCGGATATTTTCTAACCGATCTTACTTGCCCGTAAAACCCCGGAAACAAATGCATAAACTCTTGCAGACGAGAGTAATCTTTCAGCGATAACTGTTTTATAAAAGCATTGGGCTTGTAAGAAGAATAGCCACGTTGCTTTTTCATGTCGGCCGACTTTTTAAGAAACTCTTCTTTGGTAATACTCAGTAGTTCGCACAGTTTTACGGTATCTACCTTTTTGGCCTGGCGTGGCACTACCATCAAATCGTAAATAGATTCGTTGTATACAATTAGTTCGCCTTTGCGGTCGTATACCAGGCCACGGGTGGGATAAATGTCCAACTCTTTAATGGCATTGTTTTTAGCCAATACATCGTATTTAGTATCTATAACCTGAAGATAAAACAGCCGCAGCA
>CAYQRR010000012.1:3326-15682 GCA_964419635.1 uncultured Chitinophaga sp.
CCCGCAAATGACAGAATGATAATCTGCATCACCTGATAACGGTTTTTAAAAAGGTCTTTGCTGCTCAATGTATAGGATTGGAGCTACAAGTAAAGTGTAAAGCAATTGGAGAAGCGTGCTGTAACTTGCACAGCCTGTTGAAAACGCCCCTGAGATATAGACACGGGCGTTTAACCTTAATTTACCTTGCGTCCCTTGGCCACGCGCTGCTTGGTTTCCATGTTTTGGATTTTGCGCAGGTCTACCATCAGTTGCGAAAACTTGCTCTCAGGGTTGGTCTCATACTTTTCACCGGCATAGGTAACGGTGCCAATGCTGCCGTTCCAGTTGCTGGCCAGCAGGGTGTAGTGGTTATTGGCATTTGGATTTACACCAAAACTCAGATAGTGGTTATCGTCTATCTCAAAACTAACCAGCATTTTATTTTCTCTGGGTATATCGGTCAGCACACCTTTGGTGCCCACCGGTATAATGATTTCCTGCACTCTGCGGCCATTCACCATTTTTATTTTTCCGGACTCAACCTTGGTATTGGCACTGCTCATTTCTCGCTGCAAAATGATATCGCTGGAGACATAGAATTGTATTTTTCTAATCTGACTTTCGTTCAGGTTAAACTGGTCGCGAAGATTATTGGAGTAAGGAACCAGATTTTTGCAAGAGGAAAATCCCAGGGCTAATGCGATAAGCAAGATGGATAGGCGCATAATATTTATTTTAATCGTCACTGTTCAATTACAATGCCAACATAGCCTTGGATGAAATGTTTCGCCACGGGTTTATTTGCGCAACGAAAATTTTAAAGTTTTTTCAGAACCCGATGTCGTGCGAAGTGTCACAAAATATAGGCCAGCGGGATGGGCGCTCATATCCAGTTGGAATAAGGACGTGTATACTCCACTGACATATGCCACCGTTTGCCCGGTTATATTTTTTACAATCACCTCCGTTCCGCTTTGTGGCTTCACGTTTCCTGAAATATTCACAATACCGGTGGTTGGATTGGGATAGATAGAGAAAGTGAGATCTTCTGTATTTTCGATACCCACTATAGCTCCTTCCAGCACATCAAATTGATCGAGGGCTCCTTCCACAATATTGGGGTTGCCGGTATTCAGATCGTTTACATCTATCAGCAGTCGCATGGTAGCGGTGGGCGTAATGTAGTCGCTGATGCGAAACTGTTTCTGAGTCCATTCATTTTGCGAGGCCGTAACATTTTCAAGTATAGCGGTTTGGGTGCCGTTATTAATCTTTATGAGCATGTTGTCGTCCGGAGTATTACCGTTTTGCGAACCCGAAAAGAACCATCGATTGAACCGAACATAGGCATCTGTGTAGAGCGTGGCATTAAATGGCGGAGAGATAAGGGTAGTTGTGCCGTTGTCTACATCATCGGTGGCTGGCACCGAACTGCTATTGCCGGTTACAAAACATTTCAGGCCGTAGTCGCCCGCCATATCCTGGGTTGGGTTGGCCTCTTCTCCCTGATAAAAAGAGCCCAGTGGAATGTCGCGCGTCCAATAGCCTCCGTTGCTGTTGCCGCTGGTAGTCCAACCAAAATTCATGATAAAATCATCATAGTACCGGGGCCCTTGTAAGGGGATTTCGATGGCCGAACTGCTTCCGTTAAAATTTTGATTGGAGGCAAAAAACTTTTCCATGTATCCCCATTTACCGGCATATACATTGTAGTTGCCTTCATATAAATTGTTGATGGTGAAGTTGCCCAGTGCATCGGTGGTTGCTTCAAAATCCTCAGGGCCATCAAACAATACTTTGGCATCTACCAAACCTGCATTGCTGCTGGCATCCACCACTTTTCCGCTATAGGTGAACGTGTTGGCAACATTGGTGCAGCCGAGGCTGGATTGCAGCGAAAGCCGCACGGTGTTTAAGGTAGCGCGCATCACATCGCGCTGGCCGTAGGTAAACAATTGAAGATTTTCATCATCCACATAATCCATGTAGTTCATCCACATGTCGTATTCATCTACCGGAGTTTCGGTGCAGGTGTTTTGCACCAAATTCGGAGTGCCATAGTTGGCTTCTTTGCTGGGAGGCGTGTCGCATATCCGGTCGCCCAGAAAAGAACAATCAGCAGCGGAGGTTCCTTTACAACTATCCTGAAAGGTATGATATAGTCCCAGCCAGTGGCCCACTTCATGCACCGAGGTTTTGCCCAGTTTATAGTTTGTGTTAAAGGGATTAGCCGGTGCCCGGCCCAGATATCGGTAGTCAATCACCACACCGTCCTGATTAGATGGTCCCACGTTTGGAAAAGTAGCATAGCCCAGAATAGACGTGCCTAGGTTTGTAGTCCAGATGTTGAGATACTTTGTGTAATCCCATTGCGTAGCCGGTTTGATGTTTACATCAAAATTGGCAGTGCTGTTATACTGATGCCGGGTGATGCCAGTACTGGCATTGCCGTTAGGGTCGGTAGTAGCCAGACAAAATTCAATTTCAATATCGGCAATATCGCTTTTGAACCAGTTAGGTACTAAAGCGGTATCGGCATTACGCTTGCGATAACATTCGTTCAGCACATCTATCTGCGACAGAATCTGTGCATCCGAAATATTGAGCCCGCTGCCAACAGCCTGCCCGCTGTGAATGATATGAAACACAACAGGAATGGTGACAATGGTGTTTTGACCGCTGCGTCCAGCGTTCGCTTGTATGTAGTTTTCAATTTCGGCCCAATTGTTCTGCAAACGTGCAGCAGCACCCGGGTCCTGCTGTAATATCTGGTTTAATAATTTATCGGTGCCACAATGTTCGTGTTGCGAAATAGTAGCCAGAGACACGGCCATTAGAAAAGATAGAAGTGCAAAATGTTTAAGCATGTAATCAGTTGATATCAAACGAAAATAGGAGAATGGTCGAAAAAGATGGCATCTGCAAAACTGATGCTGAAGAGTAGAGAAATACTGTTTTAGAGAATCCGCTTGCCGTCTTTACCGAATACTTTTACGCTGTCGTCTTGGCTTTCGCTTTTTACGGTTAGCCGCTCAAAAATGCCATTGATAAACGAAAGCAAAAGGCTGAACAAGAGCGCCCACCAGAAACTGCTGACTTCAAAACCGGGAATAATCCAGTCGGCTATCATGATGATAAATGCATTAATGGCCAGAATGAACAAGCCGAGAGTAAAGATAGTAGCGGGTATCGTGAAGATTATGAGGAGTGGTTTTACAGAAACGTTCAGTAACCCTAGTACGGCAGCCAGCATAACAGCGGCTAGAAAGTTCTCCAGATGCACACCCGGCAAAATGTATGCAGTAATCACCACCGCAATCGCATTCAATAAAAGTTTTACTAGAAAGTTCATGTCTCAATAACGATTAATCACTCGATGTAGTGTAATACACTGAAAATTTAACGGCTTTTATTATTATTAAAAGCAAGCATGCCTTTTGCAATAAAATATTGACCGGCTATGTAAAGCACCATAATAAAAATGCCGGCTGAGGCAAAAGGCTGCATAAATTTATTGATAGCAATGATGGAATCGGATACCATAAACAGCAAAGCTCCCAACACTACCCAGTTAAAGGAGGTACTATTTACTCGCTGATATCTGTTTATCGCAAACACCACCATGGTAGCTATAGCGGTGGAATACACCAACACCGGAGCCAGGAATGGTTTAGTGGCTTCGCTGCTATTGATGGAAGGATACAGCAGCATCAATAAAATACCCATGTATATAGCAAGAGGAGTAAACACCCAAATCTTTTTAGGTAACAGTGGCTGTACATCTGACAGTGTCACTTTTGAAAAAGAAATAGTATACAACACATGTGTAATTAAAAACCCAACAAGGCCCACCAAAAAATAATTCGGGTCTTTGGCAATGCCCATCAGCGATTCGCCTTTGTCGCCTGAAAACATCAGGGCCACATCACCTACCCAGCTAAATGCAAAGGCGGCCAACATCATTTTATGCATGTTGTTCCATCCCGTATCCAGGCTACGGGCATAAAACAAAATGAGCACTACCATCAGAAGTGGCTTGGTGAAAAAGCGAAGGGTGCTGTTGCCATTAGCCTCCGAATAAATTTCGAGGGCGGCAATAATCCAATACAGATACTCCAATAGTTTAACCATGGCAATAGATTTCCACAATGATAATCTTTCCTAATCTAGTTTTATCTCTTCGTCATTGTCGTCAAAATACTTGTAATCGGTGATGCCAAAATCTTCGTTCGAAGAAATGGAAATCCACTTTTTGTATTTGAAGAACCACTGCATTCGCAAGCTTGGAAAGCCTTTGCGCAGATAGGCGGCAAAAATGGGATGGCAATACAGCTTCAGCTTTTTGTGTGTGGTCACCAGATGTTCCAAATCGCTGATCATTTCATCTATGAGCAAGAGCGATGCATTTATTTCACCGGTGCCGGCACAGGTAGGGCACTGTTCAGTAGTAGCAATATTGATTTCCGGTCGCACGCGCTCGCGGGTAATCTGCATCAGATTAAACTTAGAAAGGGGTAAAATGGTATGCGTGGCGCGGTCCAGTCGCATGGCGTCCATCATTCGCTGCTGTACCAGTTTTTTATTATCCGGATTTTTCATGTCAATGAAGTCAATGACAATGATGCCACCCAGATCTCTAAGTCGCAGCTGTCGGGCTATTTCATCGGCACTTTCCAGATTAACCTTTAGTGCATTTGTTTCTTGTGTGCCATCCATGGTGCTCCGGTGTCCACTGTTTACGTCTACCACATGCAAGGCTTCAGTTTTTTCCAGAATCAGGTAACTGCCATTGGGCATGTTCACAGTTTTGCCAAAAAGAGATTTAATCTGTTTGGTTACACCGTGGTGGTCGAATATAGGTGCGGAGCCGGTGTAATGCTGCACGATGTTCTTACGCTCCGGGGCCACGTTTTGGATGTAGCCTTCCAATTCTTTCACCATTTTAATATCGTCACACACAATTTTGTTGAACTCCGGAGAAAGCAAATCGCGCAGAATGCCGGTGGTTTTGTCCATTTCGCTCAGCACTTTTTTAACCGGTTGCGCGTGGCGAAGATTCTTCATCATGTTTTGCCATTTCTCTTGAAGTTGCATCAAATCCTGATGCAATTCTGCCGCACCTTTTCCGGCAGCCACAGTGCGTACAATTACTCCAAAGTTTTTGGGCTTCAGGCTTTCTACCAGTACCTTGAGGCGTTTTCTTTCCTCCGCTGAGTCAATCTTTTTAGAAACACCGACTCCTTCCTGAAAGGGCGTAAGTACCAAGAAACGGCCCGCCAACGATATTTCGCAAGTTAGCCGCGGCCCTTTGGTGGAGATGGGTTCTTTCAGAATTTGAACCAAAATGGGGCTATTCGATTTTAAAACCTCTTTTACATTACCGGTTTTCACAATCTGCTCTTCCAGCTCAAAGTTGTTAAGCATATTTTCGGCACTCATATTGCCGGCAATGCACTGCCCTGTAAATTTCATCAATGAACGAATATCGGGGCTCAGGTCCGTGTAGTGTAAAAAGGCATCTTTTTCGTGCCCCACCTCAACAAAAGCGGCATTCAGGCCGGGCATTACTTTTTTTAGTTTACCAAGGTAAACATCGCCTACATGAAACTGATTGTTCAGTCGCTCCTGATGCAGTTCCATCAGTTTTTTGTCTTCCAGCAGGGCAATGTCCACGCCCGATCCATTGGAATGAATAACAAGTTCTTTAGTCACTATAAATAGTTTGAACCGCACGAAAGCATAGCTTCGAAACGGCAGTTAGTAAATGCAGGTAAGGCCGATGTAAAGGAAAGAGATGGATAAAAAATAAGCAGCAGGGAAGTGAACGCCCTGCTGCCTAACGGAAGAAATTACTTCTTCTTGTGACGATTCTTTCTAAGTCTTTTTTTGCGTTTGTGGGTAGCAATTTTGTGACGTTTTCTCTTTTTTCCGCAAGGCATAATCTTGGTTTTTAGTTTTTGTTGGTGGCCGGGCCACTTAATTGTTTAATATAATTGTCAATTTCTTGTTGCGCGTTCGGGTCTTTCACCGTTTTTTTACACCGTTCCAGCATCTTTATTGCCTTGGGAGTGTCGCCTTTTCCCTCATAAGCTTGCGCTGCTAAAAGCAGTGCCTCCTGATTTTGGGGCGACAAATATAAAATTTTATCGAAGCGGGCAAGGGCTTTCTCAAATTGACCCGAAACAATGGCAAAACGCCCCAGCATTATTTGGGCATCAATATTGGTAGAATCTTTGCGAACAATATCCAGCAGCATACTTACTCCCTGCATAGGAGCCCCCCCTTGCTGAATAATGGAGGAAGCGTAGCGTATTTTATTATCGGTGTTGTTACTGTCCAATTCATACGATTTTTTGTAGCAATACACCATATTATCCATCAAATATTGCTGAGCCTTGGCATCGGGGGCTGTTTGCAAAAGCATGGCATTGTAATCACCGGCTTGAGCCAAGTCGCTGGGGTTGTTAGATTTTTCTGCTTGCTTAACAGCATAGTAAGCCACCGCAAGCGGCTTATCTAATTTCACAAATTCATCGGCCAGTTCTTTGAACGAGGAAGTCTTTTGTAATTGCTCCACTTTTTCGCGGGTAGCTTTGTCCTCAATTTTAGCAGCGGTTTCTGCTACATATTCTTCTATGTTAAGAGACTCGTGTGCCTGCATACCCGGCATGGCTGGTTGAGTGGCTTCTTCTTTCTTTTGCGGTTTGGTGGTGTTGGCAAAAAAATAGATGCCAATGCCCAGAAGGGCACAAACCGATATCACAATAATCTGATTTCTTTTCATAAGGGATGCGAAGGAAACAAAAATCCCCTTTTCGGCTACGAAAAGGGGATTTCAAGAAAGCATGATTGTTCTTCTGCGTTAACGTATCAAGGTACTGGCTCCCTTTTCTTGTGCCCGAACACCGTTGAGATACTCCACATCGAATGTGTAAACATACGTACCCACGGGCTGTGGTTTATTGCGGAATGTGCCATCCCAACCATCTGTGGCTTGCATGTTTTGGTTTTCGTAAACCAATTCACCCCATCGGTTGTAAACTCTAAATTGCAATTTTTGCACGTTTTTCATTATCGCAATCAGACGGTCGTTCACATTGTCGCCATTGGGCGAAAAAGCGGTAGGCACTAGAACTACATATTTATCGGGGGTACAACTAGCACCATCCACCTGTGGGTCGGAGATAATGGCTTGTCCGCTCACTTGGCAGCCATTTGCATCAGTTACGGTAACACTGTAAGTGCCTTTGGGTATTAATTCCAGATAAGATTCGTTGACCGAAGAGGTATTCCATTGATAGCTCAAGGGGGTGCTGCCTCCGGTAGTATTGGCTACTACTGCACCTGAACTATCGCCTATGCAAGCAGGGTCTATGGCTAATACATCCAGCGTAAAGGGTAGAGCAGCATTGACCCCTACTGCAGACGTTGCGGTGCAATTATTGGCATCTGTTACGGTTACTGAGTAAGAACCGGAATTAACTTGCGGATTGGCTTGCGTAGAGGAAAAGCCTCCGCTACCTGTCCAACTATATGTATAAGGGGATGTGCCACCAACTATGGTTGAGTTGATAAGGCCATTACCCGAATCGGAACAGAGCGGTTCGGCAGCGGTCAGTTGTATATCAATAGCTGCCGGTTCGCTAATCGTGCCGGTTAAAATGGTATCGCAGCCATTGATATCTTCCACCACCACGCTGAAAGGCCCTGCATTTAAGCCGGTGACCGAGGATGTAGTAGCAAAGTTGTTCCAAAAATAGGTGTAAGGAGCGGTTTGTCCGCTCACAGTCACGGTAGCAGAACCATTGTTGCCGCCAAAACATTGCAGCCCGTTACTGCTCACCGATATGTTATATGGCTGTGGCTCTGTAAGCGTGGCACTGGCAGCAGCGGTGCAGCTGTTGTTGTCTGTCACTACTACCGCGTGTGAGCCTGCTGTGGTGTTATTCAAATTTTGAGTGACAGGGTTTCCGGGTGCATTCCATAGGTAGCTATAGGGCTGCACTCCGCCATTAACGGTGATATTTACAATACCATCACTTCCACCACTGCAACGTGGGTTAAAGGTGAAGGACACAGCAGCGGTAAGCAAAGGAGGTTCCGTAATTAGATATACATCACCAGCTGTGCAACCCGTAAAGTCGGTGATGGTGAGTGAATAACTGCCCGGTCCCAGGTTAGGATTATCGAGTGTATTTACATTGTTGCTCCACGCATAGGAGTAGGGTGTTTGTCCACCTGTGGCTGATAAATACACACCGCCATTGGCCGCACCATTACACTGCACCTGGTTTAAAGTATCCAGGGTAATGACAACCGTGGTGGTATTATTCACCGTGGTACTGGTGCTGGCCGTGCAGCCTTGAGCATCTGCTACTGTTACAGTATAATTTCCGGCACAAAGAAGTACGGCAGTTTGCAGTTGCTGAGGAGGGAGTGAGTTCCATGAATAACTGTAAGGGGAGGAACCACCCGATACGGTAACGGTGGCTGAGCCATCGCAGGCACCACCACAACTTACCGGAGTTGCTGTAGCACTCACGCCAATTTGGGCGGGAACGGTAATTGTAGCTGATGCCGATACGTTGCAACTGTTGCCGTCCGATACGGTTACGGAGTAGGAGCCTCCGGCTAAACCCGAGAGTGAGTCTACATTACCAGCTGCCGGATTCCAACTGTAAGTAAACGGGGCTACACCGCCCGTTACGTTCGCTTTGAGCGTTCCATTGCTACCACCAAAGCATGAAACATTTGTTTGTGCAAGTGTTACCGAATACACGAATCCGGGATTGTCCGTCAGGGTTAAGGTAAAGGTGCCCAAGTCGGCAGCCGTTTTGCCATCCACTACCAGGTAATAATCACCGGCCTGACAAATAGAATAAGCGATGCTTGATTGATTGCCGCATCCATCATCGTTAGACGCAATAGATGTGCAGTTGGAGTTTAACAGATACAGATAACTATCGAACTGTGCACCGCTTACACCACAGAGAGAGGCCGTTATGCCAATAGGACCATTTACCGTGAATTTATAATAGACATCATTGCCCGGAGAGGCTGCGTAATTATTGTTGTAGCATTCGTTGCTGTTGTAATGTGAAAATGAGCTCCCGGAGGTCAAAGTGCCCAAGTTAATGGCCGTAGCGCAGCTGGTGCCTCCGGTATATCGCCAATACGATTGTATGTGTGGTCGATAAAAGTTGGCGCCCGGACATGCGTTCGGGTTGTTTAAATAACCGTGGTCGTACCAGGAACAAGGAGGGCCTAGACGGTAATTGAGGCTGGTGACAAATGGTTGAGCATCGCAACGGATATCGTCTCCTTCGGAGAATAGACAACCGGCAAATGGAATATTGACACAGCACTGCGAACCTTCAAAAGTAGAACCGCTACCATTGGTACCGCAGGATGTAAGCCCGCTTACAGGCGCAAAGTCATCCGGAATGTCGTTTTCAAATGCATCGATGCGCACATCAAAAAACTGTGGCACGCTGGCTCCGGAGAAAGAATTGTTGTAAACTACGTCATTAAAGTCCGGAGATAAGCCTGCTGCTGAAAATGTGGCATTGTGCGGTGTGCCCCCCAGTGGCCCCCAACCTACTCCGTCCACATCGGCATTGTCGCGTGCCCAAACCCGCATAGAAACCTCATCGGCCGACAAGGACCCGGGCAATCCAAAGTTCCCCACGCTGAGGGTGAAATCGGATAGTGTTTGGTTCGTGTATTGATAATCGCGGAGTTTTACCTGCAATTGAACAGGTCCGTCATTTAAGGTTTGTGCTACCGTCATTCCGATTTGAGCACTCAGCAGCAAGGTAAAAATCAGTTTGTAAACTTTTTCCATGAAAAAGGTTTTTTTGAATAATCAGCTAATCTAATAATTGATGCGATTAACCAAGACGGCACAAGTATTTTACAAGTTGTGTGCTGATATCGGGCGACATTGTTTTTTAAATCAGAAACTTATCATTAACATTATATTTCCAAAAAAACACAGCGTTTTTTAAAACAAACAATTCAGCTCATGAAAAAACTGTACGCTTTCGTTGTAGCCTTAGCAGCATTGCATTTTCAAGCACACTCACAGGCGGGTCAGCCAAACGGCACATTGGATGACTTTAAAGAGTTTACCACCAAGGTAACGGTGCCTTTTGTAATGCCGGATGGTGTAAAGCTGATGACAGACGTTTACGTGCCACGCTTGCGCGATTCGCTCCGGGTATCTCTGGGAACCATTGACCTGCTTGGTCTCACTCAAATAGAAACCGATACCGTTACATTTATACCCTACGGTTCCCAAATCATATTCTACGACAGCTTAAACGGACAGCCGAATCCCAATCCTTACCAGTTGCCAACTATTTTTACTCGGACGCCTTATAATAAAGGAGAATTTGATGAGGTTGGCGCTATCCTATCCATATTAGGATATAACTATATGCTACAAGACATGCGTGGACGATATTCTTCTGAGGGGGTCTATTTCCCGATGTATTCTGATAGTTGGAATAAGAACCCATATCACCCGCTTAAAGGACACGTGCTCGACTACTTGCCCACAACTGATCCGAAGCATTCAAACCGTCATGAGGATGGATATAATTCCATTAAGGTAATTCAGGAAATAACATATCCGGGCTTCTATGATGGTGTGCAGCACACCAACGAAAAGATCAGCAACGGAAGCATCGGTATGTTTGGTGCATCTGCTTTGGGTAACACACAGTTGCAACTGGGAACCGCACACCGTATTACAGATTCTATTCCGGGTCTTCGTTGCTTGATGCCGATTGTGGCCACTACCGAGCACTACATATCCACCGGATACAACAACGGTGTATTCCGCGACAGAATTGTAACAGGGTGGCTCAAGGGACAAATATTTAGCGGAACCGATGATGACTTTATCCCAATCGATAACGACCGTCAAAATTCTATTCACTCGTCCAAAGATTACGACTTGCCGCAGCAAATTACGCTTAATGGCAAAAGCCGTGAATACGGACAAAATAAATTTGAAGCAGCCAATCTTTCTATCGACCACTTTACGGCTATTCGCTATCCTGACGAGAGTGGAGTATTGGGCAACTCGGGTTTTTACCCGAACAGTACCGGTCGTCCGGATATGGATGCGAGCATGGCTCCTGTTAACCAATGGGGAGAGGCGGTAAATCCACTTACACAAAAAGCATTGCCCAATTTGAATTACAGCCGCTACACCAATCTGGATGTTCCCGTGTTACACATTACCGGATGGTGGGATATTTTTACCGAAGGACAGATTAATACCAGAAACTACACTTATGATGCTTTGAGTTCTCCCAACAAGCAGCTACAAAAAATTGTGATTGGTCCTTGGGCGCACCAGACCACCGGTGGTCGCGAGTCTGGCGATAGACTTTACCCCAAAAATGTAACTGACCTTACCAAAATTGATTTATCCAGTTTTGACATAAACAATGTGCCATTAAACGATCTGGTAACTTCTGATTTGATTACCTGGTTTCGCTATAACTTGAATTATCAACCCGATAGATTTCTTGGTGAGCCCAAGTTTATTATCAAGGAAAGTAGTGTATGGCAAAAGCTAGGCAACTCCGCTTTGCTGGGCGATTTTGAAATTCGTGTTCCTTCCAAGGATTACATCATCACCTTTAACGAGATGATAAACTTTCTGGCAGGTTTTGAAGGGCTTAAAAACCTAACCGCAGAAATTAAAAATTCAACGCTTGGTGTTGTTCCCATCACGCAAGATGTCCCCAATTTGGGCCCGGTGCTTCCGGCCATTGGGGGGCAACCTCTGAGCAGCAATTCATTCAATGAATTTTTGAATGTGCCTAACTACCGGGTATATGTAGCCGGACCGGATTCAGCTGCTGACGCAGCTGCCGGATACCCCGATAATTATAAATACGGAAATTTCTGGTACGGTTCGGCCACGTTCCCGGAGAAAGACCACTTGCAGTGGAATCGTCTATACCTACACCAAGATGGCTCTATGAATGGATTAGCCCCTACAGAGGATGAAGGTTTCAAAATGTTTGTACATGATCCGGACGATCCTATTCTTACTGTAGGTGGAAATAATATGATTGTTCGTTCCCCCGATGGTACACGGGATTCGCAAAGTCAAATGGAAATGACTGATCCTACCAACGCACCATATACTATGGACAGAGAAGGAGTTATTCAATTTAATACAGAATCGTTAACCGATACATTTACAATTATGGGATTGCCGGTTTGCACGCTCTATGCCAAAACAAACCCAGGCGGGGTAAATGAAGGTCCAACGGATAGTGATTGGTTTATCAGACTGTGTGATGTGTGGCCCGATGGGCGGGTTTATTCGGTGCAGGAGGGTTGTGTAAATG
>CAYQRR010000012.1:15692-18577 GCA_964419635.1 uncultured Chitinophaga sp.
GCTCGTGATTATGCTCGTGCTTTGGTTGATGATATGGAAGTGCCAGGCTCTCCAAAATATGGAAACGGAGTGGAAGATCCGGATGATAAGAATGTTCCTTATTCCAATATCAATATTGGAGAGACTTATGAATATGTATTCAAGTTTCAGCCTATTGGTTACACCTTTGCTCCCGGCCATAAATTGAGAGTACTCATTAGTTCTTCCAATTATACCCGCTACCAGGTGAATCCCAACCTACCTTTAAACGAAGGCGAATTTTTTAGAAGAAAACCAGGCGATGGTCAGTCCTATATTTTTGAAGGTGAAGATATGTTGCCTCGTGTAAGTGTGCAGCGCGTACATTTCAGCCCTGAACATCCTACCAACATCAATTTTCCGATGTTTAACACATCATACTTATATAGCAGCGTTGAAAATCCAATTGCCAAGCCTGTGTTTGATGCAATGTTGTTCCCGAATCCAACAAGCAACTCCATTCAGATTTTTGCCAACATGCCGGGTCGTCACGAGGTAGTCATTACGGATATCTCGGGCAGAAGAGTAACCTCCGGAAAGTTTGATGACAATATTTCTTTTAACATGGAAGGTACCGGTGGCGGTGTTTATTTTGCAACTATCACCGACCTGGATAAGGCAAATGTAAAAGTGGTGAAGAAGTTTATTGTACAATAAAACAAATTCATCCGATGCACAAAAGCCCGTGAATTTCCACGGGCTTTTGTGTTTATGAGCTATTATAGAATGGTCCAGGTTTTATCTCCACTTAGGATTTTACCCAGCGGAGTTTTCCCAAGCCGAGTTTGCGCACCCTCCATTTGGTGGAGCATATCATCTTCAATGCAAGCGCGTTCTTCTCTATAAAAAACGCCAAATGGCCGAGGGAGGTGATATGGCTTAAAGTCAGGGAAATTGGCCAGTATCATCGCTTTATTGCGGTCTGTTTCATCGTGAATCCATAAGTCATCTTTTGAAACGCCTTCTTTTAGGTCCACTATCATTGGATTAAAACCATCCAGCCGTATGCCCTTATTTTCGGATGTGCCAAAGATTAATGGCTTACCATGTTCCAGAAATAAACTTTCTTCTCGTTTGGTCTCTTTTTCGGTGAATGGTGCAAAGGCATCATCATTAAACACCGGACAGTTTTGATATACTTCTACAAAGGCAGTTCCCCGGTGGTCGTTTGCCCGATGAATCATTGTCTGCATATGCTTGGGGTCGCGATCAATTGTTCGTGCAAAGAAAGTACTCTTGGCGCCCAATGCCAATGCTGCAGTATTAAACGGTTCGTCCACCGAACCAAACGGAGTAGACTTGGTAACGATTCCCTTTTCGGAGGTAGGAGAATATTGGCCTTTGGTTAATCCATAAATCTGATTGTTGAACATCATGACTTTGATGTTCGGATTTCTACGCATCAAGTGTATGAAATGATTGCCGCCTATAGAAAGCATATCTCCATCTCCACTAATCAACCAGACATATAAATCGGGACGCATCATTTTTATACCGGAAGCAATAGCGGCTGCACGGCCGTGTATACCGTGTATGCCGTAGGTAGCCATGTAGTATGGAAAGCGAGAGGAGCAGCCTATGCCTGACACGAAAACCACCTTTTCTTTTTCAAAAACAAAATCAGGCAATACACTCTGCACTTGTTTCAAGATAGAGTAATCGCCACAGCCCGGACACCATTTTACCTCTTGGTCGCTCGTAAAGTCCTTGGCCGTAAGTTTGGGCAGTATTGTATTTTGTTCGAGTGAAGTATCCATTACATCCAGTTATTCAATGATTCTATTTTTTCTTTCAGCTCAGCGGTAGTAAAAGGTTGTCCTTGCACTTTACTGAAACCTATAGCCGGAATTAAATACTTGGCTCGTATAAGTTGCAGGAGTTGTCCGCTATTCATTTCGGGTATCAATACCTTTTCAAAGCCTTGGAGCAGCGTGCCTAGGTTTTTTGGAAAAGGATTCATGTGGCGCAAGTGTATGTGCGATACTTCTTGTACACCGGATGCATGCAGTTCCTGAATTGCAGTTTTTATGGAACCATAGGTGGAGCCCCAACCCAGCACACAGATTTTACCTGATTCCGGACCACTATCCATTTTTTGCCATGGAATGAAATCTGCAATTCTTTCGACTTTTTCGGCTCGTAAGCGAACCATAAGTTCGTGGTTCTTGGAATCATAACTTACGTTGCCGGTTTCGTGTTGTTTTTCTAAACCACCAATCCGGTGTTCCAGATTTTTTGTGCCGGGCTTCACCCAAGGGCGTACTCCACGTTCATCGCGCTTATAAGGCAAAAATTTTCCATCCGGATTATTGCTATCAGTAGTAAATGCGGCTTGAATTGGTTTCAATTCTTGCTCATTGGGAAACTTCCAGGGTTCAGCTCCATTGGCAATGTAACCATCGCTTAAAAAAATAACAGGCACCATGTGTTCTATGGAAATTTTTGCAGCTTCATATACGCTGTCAAAACAATCAGCAGGAGAACAAGCGGCAATAATGGGCAATGGAGCTTCGCCATGTCTACCGTGCATGGCCATCAAAAGATCGGCTTGTTCTGTTTTAGTGGGCAGGCCGGTTGATGGACCACCTCGCTGAATATCCAGGATGAGCAGTGGCAACTCCAACATGGTAGCCAAGCCCATGGCTTCTGCCTTGAGGGCCATTCCGGGGCCGGAGGTAGATGTAATGCCTAACGCACCGGTATATGAGGCACCTATGGCTGCACATATAGCTGCAATTTCGTCTTCGGCCTGAAAAGTACGCACTCCATTTGCTTTGTATTTGGATAACTCGTGTAAAATGTCGGAAGCAGGAGTAATGGGATATGAGCCCAAAAACAGAGGTATACCCGCTTTTTCGGAAGCGGCT
>CAYQRR010000013.1:0-278 GCA_964419635.1 uncultured Chitinophaga sp.
GGCATTGGGAATATGAGTATGGGCATAATCTGGATCCGCATGCTGCAATCAAAATTCCGGGCATGGCTTACCAGCCCCCCCTATTTGGATGGAAAGAATTGTTGAACTTTCTGGCCGGCTCTTTTCCCGATGTGGGCGGATACTTAATTATAGTGCCGGCATTTTTGGTAGTGACTTTATTAATGTTTGAAACCTTCCGGAAAAAATGAAACAATCATTATATCGCTTATCGGCTATTTTATTTCCGCTTTGCCTATTGTTTGCTGCCTGCCAGCCCG
>CAYQRR010000013.1:288-8962 GCA_964419635.1 uncultured Chitinophaga sp.
GCAAAATGACCATCATGGACAAGAAGTTTGGCGCAGTGTTGGTAAACGATAAGGGTAAGCAACTACAGTTTGATTCCGGGGAGTGCATGGTCAGCTATTTAAAAACGAACCCAGACTTTAAGGCAGAGCGTATTTTGATGATTAACTATACTCATCCTGCTATGCTGATAGATGCTACGCATGGTTTTTTCTTGCATGGGGGCGAAGTTAGAAGTCCAATGGGGGGCCAGCTGGCTGCATTTGAAACAAGACATGAGGCAGAGCAATTGCAGCAGCAGCTCCGGGGTGATTTGGTCTTATGGGCCGATGTTTTGCAAATTGCCTTTTAATGAAAAAACTGTTTCTGCTTTTTTGGGTAGCCTGCGCGGCACTCTTCCTTGATGCGCGCACTATTGTGTTGTCTTCTCCGGGTAGTTTGCATGATGCACTGGCAAAGGTGGCAGCATACGATACCTTGCTGATTCATGCCGGAGTGTACACCTGTGTTAACGAAACTATTCGAGTTCCGCTGACCATTATTGGCAAAGACAACCCGGTGCTGGATGGCCAGCTGACCGATGAGGTGTTGATAGTTACCGCCAACCACGTAACGCTCCGTGGGCTGCAGGTGCGCAATAGCAAGTGTGGAAGCATGAAAGATCATGCCGGCATACGAGTGTTTAAAGCGCAACACGTAACAATAGAGCATTGTATATTACAGAATACTTTTTTTGGTATTTATCTCAGCGACTCTAAAAATATTGTAGTGCGCCATTGCAGCAGCAAAGGGGCCAACTATGGAAAAAGTGATACTGGCAATGGCATCCATTTGTGGAAGTGCGACAGCGTACGCATTGAGCATTGTCACCTTGACGGCCATCGGGACGGTATTTATCTGGAGTTTGCCAAAAACTGTCACATGCAGCGCAATTACTGCGAAAAAAACTATCGCTATGGATTGCATTTTATGTTTTCGGACAACGATACTTATGTGCAAAATACTTTTACCAATAACGGAACAGGAGTAGCCGTAATGTATAGTAAGGGGGTCCACATGTTTCACAATAACTTTATTAACAACTGGGGCGATGCCGCTTATGGACTGCTGCTAAAAGATATGGACCATGGAATCATTCGAGGGAATGTGTTTAAGAATAACACGGTAGGCATTACCATGGAGGGGGGGAATAATATGCACTTTGAGGAAAACAATTTTCTGAATAATGGGTATGCGATGAAGGTGATGGCCAACTGCCGTCTGGACACGTTTGTACGAAATAATTTTTCAGGCAACACTTTTGACGCTTCTACCAATGGTGAATTAAAAGAAAACCTCTTTAGCAATAACTATTGGGATAAATACACGGGATATGATTTAAACCGTGATAAAGTAGGCGATGTACCATACCACCCGGTTAGTTTATATGCCGTGCTGGTAGAGCAAATGCCTTATGCGGTCATGCTGTTGCGGAGTTTTACCGTAGATTTACTCAACACAGCAGAGCGAAACATTCCCAGTATAGTGCCCGAAACATTTGTAGACAGCCGACCCTTAATGAAAGCAACCTGGGTAAAGTAGTAGTTCCGATTCCTAAAAAATCGATTTTTAAAGCCATGATTCGCATAGAAAACCTGCAAAAAAAATTTGGAAAGCTACCGGTGCTAAAAGGCGTAAATACACAATTTAGTGCGGGGGATGTAGTGAGTGTGATAGGCCCCAATGGCTCCGGCAAAACCACCATCATAAAAAGCATTTTGGGCATGGTGGTGCCCGACCAAGGCGATATATTTTTTAATGATAAAAGCATAGCACGCGACTTTAGCTATAGAAAACACATTGGCTACATGCCGCAGATAGGTCGCTATCCGGAGAATATGAAAATGGGGCAGTTGTTTGACATGATGAAGGACCTGCGCAAAGGGAACGATGTGCTGGAGGAGGATTTGCTACAGGCGTATCAGTTGCCGTCTATGTATGATAAGCAAATGCGAACCCTGTCTGGCGGTACTACTCAGAAAGTAAGTGCAGCTTTGGCGTTTTTATTTAACCCTCGCGTGCTCATACTAGATGAGCCCACAGCCGGCCTGGATCCGGTAGCTTCTGAAATTCTAAAATCAAAAATTCTGAGAGCAAAAGGGGAGGGCCGGCTGGTGATTATAACCTCACACATCATGAGCGAAGTGGAGGAAATGGCCGACAAGATTATGTATTTGTATGAAGGGAAAATCAATTTTTACAAAACCATTGCTGCGCTGAAAGCAGAAACCGGAGAAGAAAAACTGAGCCGGGCCATTGCCAGCATTATGACACAGAATGCACATGCTTAAAATCAGCAAATACATCATATACGATATTCTGCGTAGCAAGGTGCTTATTGCCTATACCTTGTTTCTGCTACTCATTTCGTTTGCATTGTTTTATCTGGAGAATGATAGCGCTAAGAGTTTAGTCAGCTTACTCAGCGTGGTGCTCATTATTGTGCCGTTGATAAGTGTAGTGTTTGCCACCACTTATTTCTATAACGCTTACGAGTTTATAGAGCTGCTGGTGGCGCAGCCGCTATCGCGCAATACGATATTGCTAGGCGAGTTTATAGGGGTGTCTGTTTCTATGGTGGCTGCATTTGGAGTAGGGGTAGGCTTGCCGGTGGTGCTCTATGTGCCGGATGCTACGGGCCTGGTTTTGGTGATGGCTGGTGTAGCTGTAACCCTCTGCTTTGTGTCTATTGCCTTTTTTTCTTCGGTGACTATGCGCGACAAAGCCAAGGGAATTGGTATGTCACTGATGCTTTGGTTTTACTTTGCTGTTATCTACGATGCCATTGTGTTAGCCATTTTATTTTCATTTAGCGATTATCCGCTCGATAAGGCGGTGATTGTACTCGCTTCATTGAATCCGATAGACATGGCGCGCATTATGGTGCTCATGAAGCTGGATATCAGCGCCCTCATGGGGTTCACCGGTGCGGTGTACAAACAATTCTTTGGAAACAACTTTGGCCTGTTTTATACTGTTGGCATTATGCTGGTGTGGATGGCTGTGCCTTTAGCTGTTGCCGTGCGTATATTCAAAACAAAAAACCTGTAAAGCCCCCACCACGCTTTTTATTGCTCACCGGGCGAAGAGGCACTCACCTTAAATCGTTGCTGAATTCTTTTTGCATTGGCCGCCTGCGCTGCATTAGTGACCAATATGCGCATCAGTATAATGCCACGGCTTGTTTTGGCCACTATTCCATGCATACCTTTGTTGTGGGCTTTGAGGCGAATGGAATAATTTTTAGCCATGCCGTGCAGGTTGTTGCTCACGAAGAAGGGTTGCGTGGTATGGTCATAAAACGCAAGTGAGCAGTATTGCGTGGTATCGGGAAACTCGCCCCGAATGACCAGGTCGTGGTCCGACACATCGTAGAAACAAGCACTATAAATAAAATCAGGATTGGGCAATACCACTTTGTGCATTTGCGCATCGGGCTGTGCGGCATGTATAACTGTATTCAGCGGTTGTGGTTTGCGATACTGTGCGATGGCAAATATAAGATGAGGCTCGCAGCGGATAAACAGTTGTTGTGTGATGCCTACAATTGCCAGAAACAGAAAAACACGACTCAATATCTTCATAAAGCGTTCGTGTTTTTAATTGTAGGCAAGGCGGTATGCTCTAAGCCGGAAAGGAAGTCGGTTTCGCCCCGGTAAATTCTTAAAACTAAATTGAATTTTGCGTTCTTGGGAGTGGGTAACCAAAGGCCGGCCTTTGGTTGATGCGAGAGATGAATGGTAAAATTGCCGGCACTGTCTGTGGTTAAGTTGCTGTTGTTAAAGGCGTACCGATTGGCCTCATTAGGAATCAAATACAAATCGGTGCTATAGGCCGTGATACTCCAGTACTTGGCCCGTATCTGGTTTATGTTTCCTTGTAGCACATAGTCTTGCTCCGAAGTCAATCTTTTTTTCTGTGCATCTTTGGTAGCCACCAGGTAAATGGCTTCGGTGCCGGGTAGAGCAAACAGAGCGAAGGTCGTAATCTGAGCCGTTACCAGATGGTCGGTTCCCAGTGGTAAGTTTTTACTGCCTTTCCAACAGCCGTTTTCAAAAAAGGCATTGCTGTGTTCTACATCGGCTATTCTGTATACACCTACCCCTATACCAAGGGCTACACCCAGAAACACGAATGCGAAGCGTTTAATAGTTATCAAAGCGCAGTTGGGTTATTTGAACTCCAGATATTCATCAATCAGCTTTCCGTATTTCAATATCAATGAATCTTTCAGATAATTCTGATACACTTTCCATGGAGCTTTGGAGCCCTGGCGTGGCAAGGAATCTTGGGCGCGCAGGATATAGCCGGCATCAAAATCGAGCAGCGGCTGCGATGTAAATTTGCTCTTGTCAAATCGGGGGGTGCACACGGCATAGTGGTGCTTATCCATATAATTCAAAATCTTGGTTACATAGTCGCAGTTTAGGTCGCACTTCAGCGTCCACGATGAGTTGGTGTAACCAATGGCCACCGCAAAATTGGGGATATCGCTAAACATAACACCCCGGTAGCAGTGAATGTCTTTGGGCTCGGCCGATTGGCCGTTTACATGCATGGTCATGCCGCCCAGCAATTGCACCTTGAGACCGGTGGCCGTTACAATAATATCGGCCTCCAGTTCTTTGCCGGAGCTCAAGAGGATACCCCGTTCGGTAAATTTTTCAATGGTATCGGTAACCACTTCCGCGCGGCCCGACTTAATGGATTTAAATAAATCGGCATCGGGCACTACGCACAATCGCTGATCCCAGGGATTGTACTTCGGGTCAAAGTGTTTCATGTCGTATCCCTCGCCCATTTCTTTTTTCACGCCTTTGAGAATAAACTTCTTGATAGCCTGTGGCCAGGTGCGCGCTGCGTTGTAAAAAGCGAGGGCTATCAAAATGTTTTTCCAGCGGGTAATGCTATAGGCCAGCTTGGCGGGCAATACTTTCTTTAAAAAGTTAGCTACCACATCTTCGCTCGGCAAATTGGCTACATAGGTGGGCGAGCGCTGCAGCATGGTTACCTTTTCTGCGCGCTTGGCCATTTCGGGTACCAGCGTTACGGCTGTGGCTCCGCTGCCAATAACCACCACTTTTTTATGGTCATAGTTCAGCGAGGTGTCCCACTTTTGCGGATGAACGATAGTGCCCTTAAAGTTTTCGCTGCCGGCAAACTTCGGTTCATAGCCGCTGGCATAATCGTAGTAGCCGCTGCAGGTAAACAGGAAACGGCACTGCAATTTGGTATGGGCTACAAGGCCATTATCGGCCAGGGTGATAGTCCATTGTTTGTCGGTGTCGGACCAGGAAGCATCCACCACTTGATGGTTGTATTGTATCTTTTTGTCGATACCGAATTTGGCTGCCGTGTCTTTTATGTATTGCAGTATAGAAGGCCCATCGGCAATCGCTTTTGCATTTACCCAGGGGTTAAATGAAAAGCCGAGTGTATACATATCCGAATCGGAGCGAATGCCCGGATACTTAAATAAATCCCAGGTGCCGCCCAGTGTGGAGCGCGCCTCCAGCACCGTATATGATTTGCCTGCACATTTACTTTGAATGTGATAGGCCGCGCCAATGCCCGAAAGGCCGGCCCCTACAATAACGACATCATACCACGGAATGTTTTGAGTCTGCATATACAAGAATTACGAAAGTTTTTTCCGAACTGCCTCCACCTGGTGCTGTATAATTTTATTGATAAGCCGACCGCCCCACCGGGGAAATAAGCGGGTGACAAAATCGAGCTGATGAGCCTCGCTGCCTATGAGTATTTTCTGCCGGCCCTTTTGAATACTCTGCAGAATGACCTTTGCTGCATAATCGGGGCTTAGTTTCAAGAATTGCTTGTGAAACGCATCGTGCGTTTCTTTATAGTCAATTGAATTTTTGGCAATGTTGGTGTTAATGCCACCGGGGAGCACACTGTACACGGTGAGGGGCGAGTCTATGTATTCCTGCTGCAGCGATTGATTGAGCCCATGTACCGCAAACTTAGAGGCACAGTAGGCCGAGGACAGCGCAATGCCGGTGAGCCCGAACACGCTCGATATATTAACCAATGCTGCTTCGGGCTGCTTTAATAAATGCGGTACAAAGGCGCGGCTGCCATACAGCACGCCATAAAAATTGATGTCCATCACTTGTTCAAAATGGTTCAGGTCTATTTCGGCAAAAGGATAATCGCCCAGGCCTATGCCGGCATTGTTGACCACCACATCTACCCGGCCAAAGCGATGCATCACCGCCTCGGCAAACTGTTCCATGTGTGCGCGGTGAGATACATCAAACACGGATTCAAAAACATCGGTGGGCGGTGGCAACTGCGCAATGGTTTGTTGCAGAGATGCGGCATTATAATCGTTCAAAGCCAGCTTGGCTCCCTGCGCTGCCCAAGCTGCCGCCAATGCGCGACCTATGCCCGAACCGGCACCGGTGATGACCACTACTTTGTTTTTAAAATCTTTCATGCCGGCTGAATTGGTAGAACTAATATAGGATTAAACCTTACCAGCACCGGCCATATAAATTAAAGGCCTGTTTTTCCAGCGCTTCGCGGTGTTGCGGGTGCGCAATTTGTATCAATGCTTTGGCGCGCTGCGCTATATTTTTTCCATATAAATCAGCTACTCCGTATTCAGTGGCCACGTAGTGCACATGCGCACGGGTGGTTACTACACCCGCTCCCGATTTAAGCACCGGCACAATTTTAGAAATGCCTTTGCCGGTCACCGAGCCCAGCGCAATAATCGGTTTGCCGCCTTCGCTGAGGGCCGCACCTCTGATAAAATCCATTTGTCCGCCCACCCCACTAAAAATTTCGGTGCCAATCGAATCGGCACACACCTGCCCCGTTAAATCAATCTCAATCGCACTGTTGATGGCCGTTACTTTTTTGTTTTTGCGGATAACCGAAGTGTCGTTTACATACGCTACATCCAGCATGGCCACCTGCGGATTGTCGTGTATAAAATCGTAGAGCTTGCGCGAGCCCATGGCAAATGACGAAACTATTTTGCCGGGATGTTTTGTTTTGGCTTGGCCATTGATGGCTCCGCTAATGACCAATGGCAATATACCATCGCTAAACATCTCGGTGTGCACTCCCAGATTTTGGTGGTTTCCTAAAAACGATAACACCGCATTGGGGATGCCCCCAATGCCCATTTGCAGGGTGGCTCCGTCTTCTACCAGTTCCGCTACCTGCCGGCCAATGGCTTTTTCGGTATCGCTTATTTCGCTGATGGCGCATTCATGCAGAGCATCTTCGGCATATACGGCTGCGGCTATTTTGGAATGATGAATAAAGCCATCGCCTTGTGCACGCGGCATGTGGGGATTGACGAGGGCAATTATTTTTTGCGCCACATCGCAGGCGGCTTTCGCAATGTCCACCGAAATGCCCAAGGAGCAAAAACCATGCGCATCGGGCGGGCTCACCTGCACCATGGCCACATCAATAGGAAACTTGCCCCAACGCATATACAGCGGTATTTCGCTCAAAAACATGGGGATGTATTGCACATGTGCATCGTTGATGTGCGGGCGCACATTTTTGCCCACAAAAAACGCATTGACCCGAAAGGCTCCGGCATAGGCCGGGTTGGCATAAGGCGCAGTGCCCTCGGTGTGCAGGTGGGTGAGTTCTACATTTTGCAGCTCGGCATGGCGGGCACTCAGGGCGTCTACCAATCGCTGCGGAGTGGCGCAGCCACCTTGTATAAACACCCGTTGGTGGTTTTGAATCAGCAAAACGGCTTCTTCGGCAGAGATGAATTTCATAGGCAGTAGTAAAGCGTAAACATAAGCGAAACTTGCCTTGCTGTAGCAGCGGGCAGCATTGGGTAGCGTGTGCGGTTTGCCCAAAGAGGTTATTTTCGGAGGAACTAAAACCAATAACAATGGCAAAAATCAATCCTCTTGTGGCTGCTCTGGCAGCCCTTATACCACTTGCGCTCGGCATGGTGTGGTACAGTTCTAAAGTATTCGGCAATGCCTGGATGGCCGGTGCGGGCCTTACGCCCGAAGATGCCAAAACCAAAATGAACATGCCGTTGGTTTTCGGGCTCACCTATGTCTACAGTTTTTTAATAGCCGTATCGCTGCACTTTATGACTATTCACCAGTTTGGTTTTGATGCCTTGCTGATTCCGGAAATGAACCACCCCGTTTCGGAACAGGCGGTGGCCACAGCCAAATCTTTATATGCCGATTTTGGTACCAGCTTCCGCACGGCCCGCCATGGTGCCATCCACGGTACCATTACGGGCATCTTCTTTGTGCTGCCTGTTATTGCCATTGGCGGCCTGTTTGAATTTCGCGGTTGGAAATACATTCTTATCAGTGCCGGCTACTGGATTGTAAGCTGTGCCTTGATGGGTGCGGTAATTTGTCAGTTTGCGTAAAAAAAACCTCATCCTCTAAAAATGCCCTGCCACTGTTGGCGGGGTATTTTAATAATGAGCTAAAATTACGAGCGATAGTCTTTTACTGCTTACAAAACTTACGGTGCATTACCTGCTGCGTGGATGTGTTGCGTACTGTTAAAAGATACATGCCTGCGGGCAAATTGTGTGTATGCAAAGCATAGCCCGATAGAG
Organism: uncultured Chitinophaga sp.; assembly: GCA_964419635.1. Classification (GTDB taxonomy): domain Bacteria; phylum Bacteroidota; class Bacteroidia; order Chitinophagales; family LD1; genus Bog-950. Next base: position 8,895 of record CAYQRR010000013.1, read on the forward strand.
CATTCAGTGGAGTCAATTGCTTTAGTTGTTGCTGCCCATCAATACTCAGCAACGTTATCTCATACTCA